>DATHCU010000382.1:0-2666 GCA_035319385.1 Thermodesulfovibrionales bacterium | reverse complement strand
GACGAAGGACATCCTGGGGAAATCCGATGCTGACTTTTCCGCAAATCGGGAAGAAGCAGAGCGTTTTCGTCAGGATGATCTGGCCGTGATAAATAGCGGAGTTCCCAAGGTGATCCTGCAGGAAACAATGACGGATTCGGTGGGAGGCCTCCGATATTTGCAGACCATTAAGATACCCTTCCATTTCGGACCTGAAAGGATAACCTGTGTCTTGGGTGTATCCAGCGATATTACCGACCGTAAACTGGCGGAGGACGCGTTGCTGATCTCCGAGGAGAAGTACCGTCTTGTCGTGGAAAATGCGAACGATGCGATTGTGATACTGCAGGATGGTAAGGCAAAGTTTCATAACCAGCAAGTGATAAAGCTCTCCGGGTATTCAGAAGAGGAAATAACGCGTGTTCCATTTGCCTCATTCATTCATGATGCCGATAGAGCTATGGTCGCGGAGATGCACCGCAAAAGGCTAAGAGGTGAGGATGTCCCTTCGATATATTCCTTCAGGTTCATGAGCAGGACGGGTGAAACCCGATGGGTACAGGTCAATGCCGTGCTTGTAAAATGGGAAGGCCATCCGGCTGTGCTGACTTTCATAAGGGACATTACGGCGGAAAAGAGGCTTGAGGAACAGTTGCTCCATGCCCAGAAGATGGAGGCCATAGGAACACTGGCCGGGGGAGTGGCCCATGACTTCAACAATCTGCTTATGGGCATTCTCGGTTACACATCCCTCATGCTTATGAAAATCGACAGAACCCATCCGTTCTATGAAAAGCTCAAAATTATTGAGCAACAGATCGAAAGCGGGGCTGAACTGACAAAGCAGCTCCTCGGCTTTGCCCGCGGAGGCAAGTATGAGGTGAAGCCGCTCAATGTGAACGACCTGCTTACACATACGTCGGATGTGTTCGGCAGGACCAAGAAGGAGATAACCGTACACAAGAAACTGCGGGAAGACCTGCACACAATAGAAGCCGACAGAGGACAGATCGAGCAGGTACTTTTCAACCTGTATGTGAACGCATGGCAGGCTATGCCTTCGGGCGGCAGACTATATCTTGAAACCGAGAACGTTTTTCTGGATGAGCAGCAAAGTCATGTTTATGGTGTTGGGGCCGGCATGTATATAAAGATATCTGTAACAGACACGGGAATCGGTATGGACACCGAGACACAGAAGAGAATATTCGAACCATTCTTTACGACGAAAGGCATTGGGAAAGGCACGGGACTGGGACTGGCCTCAGCCTATGGTATCATAAGGAACCATGGCGGCAACGTTTCAGTGTACAGCGAAAAAGGACACGGATCAGCCTTTACAATCTATCTGCCTGCTTCAGTGGCAAAGGCTGTTGAAACGAAACCGGTTGAAAACGGTCTGCTCACTGGAGACGAAACCATACTGATAGTCGATGATGAACCGATAAATATAGAGGCAGTGAAAGAGCTTCTGGAAATGCTTGGCTACAACACAATGTCCGCTAAGAGCGGCATGGAAGCTGTGGAACTATACAGGAAACACTCCCAAGAAATCGAACTCATAATACTGGATATGATAATGCCTGAGATGAACGCCAAGGAGACCCTTGTGAAGCTGATGGAGATAGATAATAACGTCCGCGTCCTTCTCGCGAGCGGATACAGCATAGACGGCGAGGCGAAGACCATACTTGAACTCGGCTGCAAAGAATTCATCCAGAAGCCCTTCCGGGTTGATGAACTATCCAGAAAAATAAGGGACGTTCTGGATAGCGGAAACTAGTAACATTTCACGATGCTTTCCGCAGTTTTACTGAAGAGTCCGTATTTGGTCTTGTGACATAGCTTTGAAGGGTGGTAGCGGTGACAAAGGTCGCAGTCTTGCTCGGAAAACTCCTCAATCGACCCAGTCATGATTATGGTATCACATGAGGGTTGAGTTCCAGAAACGCTCCTGATTTCCGGTAGGTGGAGTTACCCCCGAAATGCAGTGCCATCTCACTCAGACATGATCTCGCTAAAAGCCCCGATTTTGTCGAGCGCTTTGAGAAAATTATTAATAAGAAGGGGATTGAAATCCTTTCCCGCCGACTCTTTCAGAAGCAAAACAATATCACGCAAATCAAGAGTCCTTCTGTAGGGCCTTTCGGTTCGTAAAGCATCGAAGAAGTCCGCGATAGCAACCAATTGGCTCACCATGTGTTGTCTTCTCCCTCGTCTGTGAGTATCAGGGTAACCAGTGCCGTCAAACTTCATGTGATGTTCAAATGCCGCAACAACGGCAATTTTGGGTATTCTCTCCATCGTTGCAAGGTACGTTGCCCCAAGGACCGGATGTTTCCTTATCTCTCTCCATTCCCCTTCCGTTAGTCTTGAATTCTTGTCAAGGATATCTTTTGAGATGAACATTTTGCCCATATCATGCAGAAGACCCGCTAACCCGATATCATAAAGCGCTTCGCCGCTCAAGCCGAGAGACTCCGCCTGAAAAATTGTGAGAATTGACACATTCGCCGCGTGTACATATGTGTATTCACTGAAAGATTTTACCGGGCTAATCATATGAAGAACGTTCGATTCTGTTTTAAGGGCAAGGATAAATCCTACGACGGCATCTTCCAATCCGAAAACGTCCAGTTCCTTGAACGTTGAAAATCCGCCGTAGATATCCTTGACCTTCGCTATAT
>DATHCU010000381.1:0-2395 GCA_035319385.1 Thermodesulfovibrionales bacterium | reverse complement strand
ACGGGAGGAACACCCACCATATTATCGAAGCTATATTCAAGGCGCTCGGAAGGGCATTGAGGCAGGCGGCTGCTATCGATCCAAGGGTAAAGGGAGTGCCTTCGACGAAGAAGGTTATGTAAACAAGATCAGAAATCACTGATGCCTGACTATTTGGGTGATATCCGACTCGTCGGATTTGCCAAGTGAAAGGCATATGACTCAATTTATGAAGCAAAAAAACTATCTTTATGCACATGTATATCCTCTTTGAGAATTGGAATGTTCCATATATTGATCAGAGGTGAGGCTTCCGCTTCGTCTTCAGCCTCATCGAGATTACCCGTGATTATTGCTTCAGAAATTGACCCACATGCCTCGTTTTCTGGAGATTGAAAAACTAATTATGGTCAGGCACGTTCAGGATAATTAATGCCAGAGAGGTTCTGTTGAAGATAGCAGTTACAGGAAAAGGCGGGGTTGGCAAGACTACATTATCCGCTGTCTTATGTCACCTGTATGCGGAGGAGGGCAGAAGGGTAATTGCCGTTGATGCAGACCCGGATGCAAATCTCGCGTCTGCGCTGGGGATTCCGGGGGCGGATGCTGAGAAGATAAGACCGATCTCCGACATGGCGGACCTCATTGAGGAGCGCACAGGAGTCAGGCCCGGAGGGATCGGCGGAATGTACAAATTGAATCCCAGGGTCGATGATCTGCCCGAAGGAATAGGCTACAAGCACAACGGCATAACACTCCTGACAATGGGCAAGATAAAGGCCGCGTCTTCCGGATGCTACTGTTCAGAGAACGTTCTGCTTCGCAGTCTCCTCAAGCACCTGATAGTTGAACGGAGTGAGGTGGTCATTGTCGACATGGAGGCTGGCATCGAGCATCTAACCAGGGGCACTGCGGAGTCTGTCGAGGCGTTCATCGTTGTTGTTGAACCCGGACAGAGAAGCATGCAGACAGCCCGGACAGTATCTGGCATGGCGAGAGAGCTTGGAATAAAGAAGGTCTTTGTAGTCGCGAACAAGGTCCGGGGGGCTGAAGACCTTGAGTTTATCAGAGAGAAGATAGGTGACCTTGACATAGTGGGTTCGTTGAGTTTCAGTCATGCTGTTGTGGAGGCTGACATGAGCGGGGCGTCTCCCTATCACTTTTCGAAGGATACGGTCAAAGAAGTGAGGGCTTTGAAAGAGAAGATTGAAAAGGGGATGAACAAAGCGTAAGTGCGGGTGTTTCCAGTCACCTGGCGGCACTTTAACCCTCGGATGAATTTCTGGTTAAGGCGTACGAACATGTGGTTAAGGTACATTAAGGTGTCGTATAAAAGCTTTTTCATCATATCTACCCTTCAAATCGAATGAGTTTTTGGACGCTAGGGTATAGTGTGTAGGGGGGCGATAATTTGAACATAAAGAAGATATTGGCGGGCATTGATTTCGGCCAGGACACTCCAAAGGTGCTCGCGTATGCCTCTTTTTTTGCCCGGCAATTCAATGCGTCTCTTGACCTTCTCTATGTAATAGACTACCTTGTCACGCCTCCGTCTTACGTTGCCCCTTATATAGAAGAGGAAAGGAAGGAGGCCCTTCTGAGGTTCGCGGAAATCAGGGCCCGTCTCTCCGAAAAGGATATTCAGGCAAAGACGGAGGTCATGGCCGGAAGGCTTCAGGAGTCTTTTGAGGCGGCGTCAGAGAGATTACAGGCGGACCTGCTTGTCCTCGGTTTTGTGACTCACACCCTTCGCAGAAGCAGTGCCGAGAAGCTCATAAAGGGGCTGCGGATGCCGATGCTGGTTGTCAGGGGCCGGAAAGCCGATCATGTCCTGACAAGCCCGCTCAAAATCAGACGCATCCTCTGCCCGTTTGATTTTTCCGAGGTTTCGGAAAGGGCACTGAGAATTGCTAAAGATCTGAAGGGCCTTTTTTCATCGGAGTTGTACATAGTGCATATTATTCCCGAAGACGTTTTGAATAAGAAGATTGAAATGAATGACGGCAGATATCAATCCTTACTGGATGCAATGCACGAAGATAGCGTGAAGGCTATGAGCACTCTGATTAATGAAGATGAACTCGGGGTCACGGTTTTAACAGAGAAGGGCGTTCCTGCCAGGGAGATAGTCTCCCTCTCGGATGAGAAAGATATCGACCTGGTTGTTATGGGAGCCCGTGGGCTGGGACTAATAAAAGGGATGTTAATCGGAAGCGTTACGGATTCTGTCCTCAAATCGTCGTTCTGTCCGGTCCTTGTTGTGCACTGATGTTTGTTGAAATACTGTTCCTTATCGCGGGGCTTCTCCTCATACTCGCCGCGGCTGAAAGCTTCACAAATGGTGTGGAGACTCTGGGCAGGAAATTCTCTCTGTCCCAGGCGGTTGTCGGGAGTCTCCTGGCTGCGGTGGGCACAG
>DATHCU010000380.1:0-5764 GCA_035319385.1 Thermodesulfovibrionales bacterium | reverse complement strand
TGCATACATATCGGCTTTGTACGGGAGCGTTTCGCCGAAGATAACCGATACCTCTACCGACAGGTGTCATATGACCATGAGCCCATCTTTGCGGTCGGTGCGATGCTCGGTGTTCTGGACTGTTTCAAGGTGCTTGATATCATAGATGTCGTCGAAAGGATGGGGTTAGACGTCATGTCCGCAGGTGTGGCTCTTGCCTGGGCCACTGAGGCTCTTGAAAAAGGGATAATCTCCGAAGCGGAGACAATTGTGCCAATGAGATTTGGCTATGCCGGCGGATATAAGGAAGGGATGCTGCACCTCGCGATGGGAACTAATGAATTCTATCAGGTCCTCAGCAGGGGGGCGATGGTTGCTGCAGAACGATATAACGGTAAAGACTTTGCATGTGTCCTTGGACAGGAGATGGCCGGATATGCGACGGGTGAGACTTTCTTTGTCGGACAGGCCCTTGGTCTGAGGCATTCACACCTCGACTCATCTGGGTACTCTTACGACCAGAAACCCGGTGTGAAAGATGCCTCCGTGGCGGCTGAGTTTCTGGTCAGGGATGAGCAGGGGCGAGTCTTTCTTACCTCGATGTTGTCTTGCCTTTTTGCACGGGGCGTTTACACGGATGAACTGCTTCACCGGTGCCTTAATTCTCTTGGATATGATCAACTCGCAAACAGCATCCCCCAGGTGTCTCGAAATATCCAGAAGCTTAGGTGGAGGACGAAATTTGAGACCGGGTACGACCCGAAGTCGGTCTCGATACCAAAGAGATTCAGCGAAGTAGTCACATGGAAGGGAAAGATTGACACAGAATATATGCAGGCCCTTAAGGACGAATACGCGAAGAAGATTACCGAGCTGGGCCTGGATGGTGATTAGGCTCCCTGCCACCGTCAAGCTGAATGTGAGGGCAGTGTCACAAACAGCTTGATCTTCAAGGTCTTTTTGTGCACAATATATGGGTCGTCCGATCCGTACAAATTCATAGAAGAGTCTTTTTTAGTTCCGGTTATTTCTTAGTTCCAGTTTAGTGTTAGCGGGCATGGGGGTGCCCTGAGGAAATAACCCGGAGTTGATTTGGTAATTACATTTTGAGACTCTGGCAGTCTGCCCTTGAATGAATGAATAAAACACTGACCTACAAAAAGGCGGGAGTGGATATTGATGAAGGGGAACGCTTTGTTCGCCTTATCTCTCCTTTGGTTAAGAAGACTTTCCGGAAGGAAGTAATAACCGATCTCGGTTCCTTCAATGCGCTGTTCAGACTAGACCTGAAGAAATACAAGAATCCTGTCCTGGTGAGCGGCACTGATGGTGTCGGAACAAAACTGAAGATCGCTTTTATGGCGAACAGGCATGACACCATAGGAATCGACCTGGTTGCCATGTGCGTCAACGATATACTGACAAGCGGTGCAGAGCCGCTATTCTTTCTCGACTATTTTGCTACCGGAAAGCTGAGGGCTGACAAGGCATCGGATGTCGTCAGGGGAATTGTGAAGGGGTGCAGAGAGGCGGGATGTTCCCTGATCGGCGGAGAGACAGCTGAGATGCCAGGATTCTATTCGGAGGGTGAATACGACCTGTCAGGTTTCGCCGTCGGTGTTGTTGACAAATCCCGTGTTATTGACGGCTCCAAAATAAGAGCGGGTGACGCCATTATCGGCGTTGCCTCGAACGGATTGCACAGTAACGGCTATTCTCTGGTAAGGAAGGTCTTTTTCGATCTCAAGAATATGAAACCCGGGGTATATGTACCTGAATTGAGGTCAGAGCTTGGCAAGGAACTTCTTCGGCCGACGAGGATTTATGTCAAGGCCTTCCTGGCTCTCAGAGATGAGGTGAAGGTAAAGGGAATGGCCCATATAACCGGAGGCGGAATTTCCGGAAATCTTCCCAGGATATTCCCCAAAGGGATATCTGCTGACATTAGGAGGGAGTCGTGGCCTGTGCCTGCGATTTTTTCTCTATTAAGGGAAATCGGAAACGTCCCGGAAGAAGACATGAGAAAGACCTTTAACATGGGGATAGGATACATATTTGTTGTTTCAGTCGCGGAAGCGGATAAGTCGGTTGCTCTGCTGAGGAAGTCCGGATACCGTGCCTTTGTAATCGGCAGGACAGAGAAAGGAGGGAAGGGTGTTAGATATTCATAAGATCAAGATGTTGTTCAGAAAAATCTTCACCCCTGTGACTATCATGCTCGTGCCCCACAGCAAGACCGAGCCATTTAATGTTAAGGTGCCATTCATCGGCATATTCTCGGCTCTCGTCTTATGCTGTTTCGGGATTGCGTATCTGTTTTCTATTGCTGTAAGCGCAGTTGAGTATTATAAGATGAAGAATGACTTGAGCTATTATTCAAGACAGTTTAATGAATTGAACGGCACTATTTCATCACTGAAGAAGGCTGAGGGTGATTTCAAGAAGCTGTTTTCCCTTGGTTCAAAAGAAAAAGTCCTCGAACATGCCGATACCCTTGATAGTGGATCGATCGACATGGAAGACTTAAAGAAAAAGATCATGCAAACCAAGGAAAGTGTTGGTGAAATAAAAGAATATTTGCACGTACACCGGGACATCTACGTCTCAACACCGAAGGGATATCCGGTTCATGGCAATGTCTCATCTCCCTTTGGCATGCGCGAGCATCCAACGACAGGCAGGGACGATTTCCACTCCGGGATCGATCTTTCCATACCTCCCGGCACCCCTGTGAGGGCGACTGCGGACGGCATAGTGACCTATTCGGGCTGGCATGGCGGGAGCGGTAACCTGGTCAGCCTTGAGCACGGACACGGATTTTCGACTTTTTATGCCCATAATAGAAGCACTGTCGTCAGTGTCGGCCAGAAGGTGAGGCGAGGCGACGTTCTCGGGTATTCCGGTTCAACGGGCAACTCAACCGGTCCTCACGTCCATTATGAGATATGGCAGGATGGAAGGGCTCTTAACCCGGTAGGCTTTCAGAAAGGGAGGGCGTAATGTTTACAAAGAACACTGAAAAACTTGAGGCAATGATAGGCGCCAATTCGCATTTCAGGGGAGATATTGATACCAAGGGTACGCTCAGGATCGACGGCACCCTGGTGGGCAACGTTAGCGCCGACTGGGTTATAGTCGGGGAGAAGTCCAGTATTAAGGGCGACATAGTCTCCAGAGGCATTGTTGTAGGCGGAAGGATTGAAGGCAATCTTAAGGCCAAGGAGATAGTGGAGATCAAGTCCAAGGGCCAGGTTTACGGAGACATTCATACCAGCAAGTTCACTATTTTGGAAGGCGGAGTCTTCGACGGCAGATCGAACATGGCCCACGAAGAGTCGAAGATCGTGGAGTTTCAGGCAAAGGGCTAGCCCGCTGACGGGGTGGAGGTGAGATTCATGCCGAACTCCTTAGGTGGACGTATATGCCGGCAAGCAAATATACAAAGACTCCCGGGGTTGTAATTCCCCAACTTGATCGGGGAATCCAGTCTTTTCAACAGGTTCTGGATTGTCCGGTCAAGCCGGACAATGACGATATTGAAGTATCTAATTGCCGGGTTAATAATTCCATCGAGACAACCTTCTCATCTGGCGGATCAGACCCCGGCTTCTTGCCTTTATTCGTTACTTTTCAGTTTTTGCAATAAACCACGTGAATGTGCTTTCGAACGTGATGTTCTTGTCTTCGTCCACGATCTTTACTTCGACGTCTACAAGAGTCCTACCCTTTTCCGAAAGCTCTTTTTTTGCCTCCAAAACTCTGCCTGCGTCTATACACCCTTGCGAATACAGCCGTCCGCGTGCCGGGTTTTTGTATTTGACTTTGACCCTCCGCACTATTGGGAAATAGGCCCCGGTCCACTGTCCGAAATTTCTTTCCAGTATCTCCCCGCTTGTGGCCTCAGCCAACGCATACTGAGCGGATGCATGGACCGTTCCGAGGTGATTATGATATCTCTCACTGTCTTCGAGCGTGAGAATCGCAGCGGGTCTGTCAGATTCCTTAATCAGCATAAGCCTGTTAAATGGCAGGTCTAGTACATTCATCGTCTTCCTTTCGTATGAATTAATGGAGGTATCGGGTCACGTCGCGCCGGCGACTATTTCAAACGGCTTGCTGTCCCCTGCACTCTGATTCTACTTCACGCAAGCGGATTTTGACAGTATTTTTTTTCTTCGGTCCAGCCCGAGGAGAGTACGCGCTGAACGACACTTTCCGAAGAAACAAAATGTCCTTTTCTGATATGCCCGAAGATTATTGCTTGACATATAATTCCGGGCCGTCGTATCATGAAAATCATGAGTAGAAAGAATCTGCTTACAGCACTCGCTCTTGGACGTCCATGGCATGGGGCCGTGGCTGAGGGAGATTCTATGTACTGTTAGCGGATTATAGAATAGGAGACTCTGAGGCCACGGCACAAAAACCGTGGCCTTTTTTATTTTGAGGTGGAACATGAGACATATGCCGTTTGAGAAGTACAGGCCGTTTCGGACTGTTGAATTCCCGGAGCGTACGTGGCCGTCTAAAAAGATCGAAAAGGCTCCTCGATGGTGCAGTGTTGATCTGCGCGATGGCAACCAGGCGCTTATCATCCCAATGAGCTTGGAGGAGAAGCTGGAGTTGTTTAGACTCCTTGTCGACATGGGGTTCAAGGAAATCGAAGTTGGGTTTCCCTCCGCATCCCAGATAGAGTTCGAATTCTTGAGGACATTGATCGAGAGAGACCTTGTCCCTGACAACGTGACTCTCCAGGTCCTCACTCAGGCCCGGGGGCGACTGATAGAGAAGACTTTTGAGTCTCTGCAAGGGGTGAGAAGCGCGGTCGTGCACCTCTATAACTCAACGTCTGAACTCCAGAGGCGTGTGGTATTTCGTATGAGCAGGTCCGAAATTATCGAACTGGCGGTCAGGGGGACGGCACTGATAAGGGAAATGGCTGAGAATATGCCGGGGAGCGAAATACTGTTTGAGTATACTCCCGAGAGCTTTACAGGCACGGAGCCGGATTTCGCGCTTGAGATATGCGAGGCTGTAATGGATGTCTGGGAGCCTGCCGCGGGTAGAAAGATATTACTTAACCTGCCTGCCACTGTGGAGATGTCGACTCCCAACACTTATGCAGACATGATCGAGTGGTTTTGCCGACATATAAAGGATAGAGGAAAAGTCGTCATCAGCACACATGCTCACAATGACCGGGGGACCGCGGTGGCAGCGACGGAACTGGCTATCATGGCCGGCGCGGAAAGGGTTGAAGGGACGCTGTTCGGCAACGGTGAGCGCACGGGAAATGTGGATATAGTTGCCCTGGCGATGAACCTGTTTTCGCAGGGCATCGACCCCGAACTCGATCTCAGCGATATTGACAGGATTGTGGACATCTGCGAACGATGTACCAGAATACCGGTTCATGTGCGTCATCCCTATGCCGGTGAGCTGGTATATACGGCCTTTTCAGGCTCGCACCAGGACGCCATTAACAAGGGAATGAGCGCTAACAAGGAAGAGAAGCCTTCTTGCTGGGAAGTCCCCTATCTCCCAATCGATCCTGCCGACGTCGGGAGGACGTATGAGTCGATAATCCGAATAAACAGCCAGTCGGGAAAAGGCGGTGTTGCTTATTTGATGGAAAAGGAATACGGTTTCAGCCTGCCAGCGGCCATACGTCCCGAATTCGGTACGGTGATACAGACATTATCAGACAGGACGGGCAAAGAGGTCTCACCCGATATGATATGGCATGCCTTTGAGGATGAATACCTGAATGCAGACAGCCCTCTAT
>DATHCU010000379.1:0-22838 GCA_035319385.1 Thermodesulfovibrionales bacterium | reverse complement strand
AGGGTTGCTGTTCTTCTTGCCGATTTCTCCTATCTCCCCGCCGATGGATATTTCGATGCCTGCGGGCTGTATCTCCCGGATATAGGTCGCAAGCTCCGCAGTCTTCTCAAAGTTCGGTCTCTGCTGTTCCTTAAGGGTCTCCTTGTCAAGATCAACAAGGGTCGAGGAATCGATGTCGATGTTATAGAACTCGGCGTCAATCGCTTCTTTGATGAGTCCTCTGACATAGTCCGTCTCCAACTTCGGATCTCCAAGATAATGCTTTCTTACAAGTTGGAAGTGGTCGCCCTGTATGAATACCGGACCGCGATAACCTTCCCTCACCGCCGCGGCGAGAACGACAGCGGCATATTCAAGGGGACGCTGTTTTGTATAGCCGATCTCTGAACGGGCGATCTCCAGGATGAAAGGTCCCACATTCATCTCCATAACCTTCCTGAAGATGACCTTCGCGGTGTCATACGTGAGACCTCTGATATTCATCGCAGGTACCGTGCATCCGGGATACGACCTACCCATCTCCTCATAGAGAGATTGGATAGACGCCGGCACAGCGCCTGCTGCTTTAGCAGCCTCCTTTATGAGCATAAGGAGGGCCGTCTTCCTGTCACCCTCGGAGAAGACAGCCTCGTAAATCAAACCGTCCATCGCACCCTTGAGTCCGGCCGGATCCTTTATTTCCACTCCATCTTTGCCGACAGCAATAATATTCTTTAAATCCATGGTTTCCTCCCTTTGGAATATGTTCATTTGCTTGTCATACATAGATCCCATTTTAGCAGGATTTCTTGGGAGATTCTATTGTTTCTTTATATCAAAACCCTAATAGTCAGCAAGGCATACGCCCCCAACGATATCTTGGTAACATTGTTGACAGAGAGGATTTTGGCTTCATCCATTACGAAACCGAAGGGTTAAATGATCTTGAGCTTCGGGCTGCTTGTACTGAGGATCTTCATGGCGAGGTCCATGTCTTCCCGTATCTGTTTTTCCAATGTCACCGCATCGGGGAATGTGCGCTCATTTCTTATCCTGTCTATGAAGAATATCCTGAGGGTCTCACCGAGAAGGTTGCCGGAAAAATCAAAGAGATGCACTTCGTAACTGACATCGGCGTCTCCGAACGTCGGGTTCTTGCCGATGTTGGCAACTCCGTTCAGGATGGCTCCCTTATATCCCGCTTTTACAGCGTACACGCCTTCTTTGGGAGAAATCTCAACGGGGGTGGTGATGTTGGCAGTCGGAATATTCAAGATACGCTTCCCCCTGCCTTTGCCTCTTATGACAGTGCCTTCTATGGAATAGGCTCTGCCGAGGAATTTGGAGACCTCAAGGACCTGACCTTTAGAGAGCAGACTTCTTATGCTGCTGCTGCTGACGACATGGTCCTGGAGTTGAACATCAGGCACCGGGGTCACATGAAAGTCAAGTTCTTTGCCCCTCTTCCTGAGAAGTTCAATCGTGCCTTTCTTGTTTCTCCCAAAGGCGTAGTTTGCGCCGACTATAATCTCTTTCACATGAAGCTTTTTTGAAAGCACGTTCTCGATGAATTCATCAGGCGGCATTCCGGCGAACTCTCTTGAGAAAGTTAGCAGAAGCAGAACATCGATTCCCATGGCTTCAATCAGGCGGGCCTTCTCTTCGGCGGTAGTGAGCAGCTTGATGTTCTTCTCCGGAGCCAGGACCTTAATGGGATGGGGTTCGAAGGTCATGAGCATGGATGTGCCGTCTAACTCGATTGCTTTCTTGACCACCTTATTCAGTATCTTCTGATGGCCGAGATGCACCCCGTCGTAATTGCCGATGGTCAATACAGTATTCGGATAGCTCTTCCTGATGTTCTCAAGACCTCTGACGATTTTCATTGCGTTACCTCTTTCAACAATCTCTGATATATGTCCTCAACCTGCGCCTGAGTCTCTGCAAGGCTGCCGCCGTTATCTATCGTAAAATCAGACCTTGAGATCTTTTCCTCCACAGGCAATTGCGCCTTTAGTCTTCTCATTGCTTCCCGCCTCGCAATGCCCTTGTGTACGAGGCGGCCTATGGCCACATCTGGATTAGTATAAACGGTAATGGTCCTGTCAACCCGGCCTTCGTATCCCCTCTCAAAAAGCAACGGTATCTCTATGATGACAACATCCCCTTCGCTCTGCCCGATGAGAGAGTGTATCCTCTCAAAAACAAGGGGATGAAGCATATTCTCAAGAGAGGATCTTTTTTGAGCGTCCGAGAAGATAATCTCGCTGATCTTCCCTCTGTGCACTCCGCCGTCGGAGTCAAATACCTCGATCCCAAACATCTCTCTTATCTTCGCGACGACGTGTCTTTCTTCCAGCAGAGATCTGACAATCTCATCGGCATCGATCGTATACGCTCCCAGCCGCCGGAACATCGGAAGAACAGTACTCTTACCCATGCCGTAGTTTCCAGTCACAGCGACGACAAGCATAGCCACTATTATACAACAAGTTCCGGAGGTTATTTGCCGCGGACGTGAGATATTTCGAAACGAGTTGCGGGAAAATAAACTAAAGATGTTTGCTGAATTGTGATAATATATACATTAGATTTTTTGCACCGGGCCGCTCAATCACGGCGTGAAATAATCTATTTGTGTGAGCTTCTCTGTTAAATAGAACGATGATTAAGGTTATTATTGCAGATGATGACAAGAACCTCAGAAAAGTTCTTCTGAATGAGCTCTATGAAGAAGGGTTCAACGTCACGGAAACTGATGACGGGATAAAGACGATTGAACTCCTCGAGAAGAATGAATACGATGTGCTGCTTCTTGATCTGAATATGCCTGGCCTGGGGGGACTCGAAGTCCTGGAAAAGATCAAGGAGCTTGAGGTCCCTTCCGAAGTAATTATCCTGACCGCGCATGCAACGGTGTCTACCGCTGTGGAAGCTATGAAGATGGGCGCATATGACTACCTCACAAAGCCCTTTCAGATTGAAGAGCTGAAGACGATTATTGAAAAGGCCTACGAGAAGAAGCAGCTGCTGAAGGAAAACCTCCTCCTGAAATCGCAGATCAGGCGCCAGTC
Organism: Thermodesulfovibrionales bacterium; assembly: GCA_035319385.1. GTDB lineage: Bacteria > Nitrospirota > Thermodesulfovibrionia > Thermodesulfovibrionales > SM23-35 > DYFC01. The sequence goes on along the minus strand of DATHCU010000379.1, from coordinate 19,785 downwards.
AGAGGCAAAGGATATTATAACCGAGAGTCCATGCATGGTGTCTGTGCTCCAGACTGTCAGGAAGATAGCGGTTTCGAGCTTGCCCATCCTGATTTATGGAGAAAGCGGTGTCGGTAAGGAACTGATAGCAAAGAATATACATAGTTCTTCGGACAGGTCCGAAGGACCTTTCATTCCCATAAACTGTGGGGCCATTCCGGAGACGATGCTCGAGACGGAATTGTTCGGGCATGAGAAGGGTTCCTTCACGGGCGCTTATGCCAAGAAGTTGGGATTGCTTGAAATTGCGAATAATGGAACACTCTTCCTCGACGAGATTTCCGAACTCTCTCAGAGACTTCAGGGCAAGCTCCTCCGCGTGATCGAGACAGAGACCTTCTTCAGGGTAGGCGGGCTGAGAGAGATCAAGGTCGACGTGCGGTTTGTTGCGGCAACCAACAGGGATATCAAAAAGGATGTCGAGACCGGAGCGTTCAGACCTGACCTGTACTATCGCATCGGGGCCCTGACACTTCGCATCCCTCCATTAAGGGAGAGAAGAGAGGACATACCGTTATTAGTCCAGCACATTATTCATATCAAACCTGAATTCAAGCACAAGAAACTGAGCGATAAGGCTATGGAAATCCTCGTTAATTATGCCTGGCCCGGGAACGTGAGAGAACTCCAGAACGTCATCTATCGGGCGTTGTTTCTATCATCCGGCAGCACTATTGAACCCCACGACCTTTCCCCTGATCTTACTTCGGGTACGACTGTTTCTGGGAGGAGACTTGAGGATATCGAAAAAGACCACATACTGAAAGTCTTCCGGGAAGTAAACGGCCAAAAAAGGAAAGCCGCAGAGATTCTGGGTGTCGACCCCAAGACACTATACCGAAAACTGCACAGATACGGCATTGACGGCTGACAAAGCCTGAGAAGCGAGGATCAACTACCTGGTTGCTGTCAAGGCGGAGATGTCCAGTTTTACCATCTGCTCCCTCGGATCCCTGAAGTTCCTGACTCTGATGTCGATCTCTTTTATGGCGAGATATGGGGTCCTTGTCTCAAGGGAATAAAGTACATCACGAAGCACCCGGGTATCCGGCAGGATCGTGTCAATGCTGACACTGATGACTTTGAATTTGCCGAGGTCTTCGGGCTTTACGATCCTCTCGCTCGAAATCGATCCGCCGCTGCGGGAAACCGTATCCTTCACAATATCCTGAAGGGAGGCTGCCGCAAGTGAAATAGTCTGTCCCTCGATCAGTTTCGAATCTTCAGCCTTTCTCTCTTCCTTCAGCGAAGCGAGCTGTTTTTCCAGATCCGGTTTCTCTGCAATGTAAGCCATATACTTTTCGAGTGTCCGGGTCTTTATCGACTGGCTGTCCTTTATGGAGGAGACCTCCGCCTGAATATTCAAATAGACATACTGGTAAAGGAGTATCCCGGCGAGAATCACCATCAGGGGGACTGCAACTACCAGAGTTCTATTCTTCGTCATTTTCGCCCGCCTTCTTTTCCTGATTAGTTTTTGTGAAACCTTCGATCTCCATCTTTATGTTGAACCTGTCCGAATTCATCCTTACATCTCTGAACGTTGGGGAAGCGAATTCAGCCTTCTTGAAATAGCTGGATGCTTCAAGCTTTGAAAGCAGACCGGAAGCGGACGCAGCGTATCCCTCAAGTTCGACGGTGGTCTCCGTGATCCTCAGCCTCGACAACCACGTGCTCTTAGGGAGAATTGTTGTGAGCTCCTTCAGTATGTTGAGCGCCATGGGCCTTCCGTGCTTGAAATCGTTGATAGTACTGATATCGGCTTGTATCGCGTCTATCTCTTTCTTCAGGGCCTCGACCTTTTTGATCTCATCTTTTCTGATGCTGATCTGATGGTCTATCTCCTGCAGTCTCTTTTCCTCGATCTTCAGGGGCGCGATCAGGTAAAGAATCCACATTACGACTATTGAAAGAGCCAGAAGTGCGGTCAGCGCCAAAGGAGGCTTTGCCCTCTCGTGAACGCCTTTGTCCAGCAGGTTCAGGCTGTTTGCTTTCGGCCATATGGACTCGAGTACGCCGCCCACAGCCGCGTAAGGAAGTTCGTTGGTGTAGCCGGGAACTCTAATGTTCATGGCGGTCTCATTCAGGATTCTAACCGTACAGGGAAGTCCCGATTTGAGCATTTCCTTCAGGACATGATTCTTGTCCCTGAGGATCAAATTCAAGACCGCAGGCTTTTCATTGATCTTCAGTGTATCAGCCAAAGGCCCGATCTCTTTTGCCAATGTGTTCAGTTTGGAAGTGTCGTCCGCAGAACCGAAAGAGCCGGAAAAGGCGCCGCCGATCAATCCGTTCATAAACAAGGCGCCCTCGTAGCTGTCTTTTCTTATTTCGAGAAAGATGCTCTCAGCCTTTTTGTCGGCAAAACGAAATACCGTTTCTATCCCGGATATGTTGACAGATATCCGGCCTACGCCGATGCCCTTTTCGCTAAGCGCCTCGATATAGGGTCTTACCATGTCGGCTTTAGCAGCAATAACCAGCAGCACCAGTTTGTCTTCCTTCTCATCAACAACCCTGAAATCAAAAAAAGCATCGTCTGAGCTGAAGGGCGTAATCCGGTCCAACTCATAAGCCACGACACTCGAGAGGTTTTCCTTTACAGCCAGCGGGAATTCTGCAGTCTTGATAACTGCCCAGGCCTTCGGAATGCTCAGAGTTATGCCGGCCTTCCCGGCTCCGAAATCGTTTATCGCCAACGAGAGGGAAGATGCGAAGACATCCGGCTGGGGGTACTTTCCCTCTTCAAACGGGTAGTCCCTGGCGCCCTTTATTGTGGTCTTTGAGAGAATTCGTGTGCCGTAAGCCACAGACATGGCATCTTTCTCTATCGTGGCGCATAAAGCCCTGGCAGGATAGATAGCGTCATCGGCAAGACTGAAAGTGAGAAATCTCCAGACGGGATCGGCCAGTTTCCTGGCGGCTGCAGAGGAGGATGAAACAAAGGTCGTTAATTTGTTAATGACCAGAGTACTGTTCATGGCTCTATTGTGGCGGGGCTTTTGTAATAAACGATCTTATAATCATCCTGACCAGCAATCTTGACAGTCGCCCTGATTGCGTAACCTCCCTTTTGATTGCCTCTGCTGCCGATGGAGTCTATTGTGTAGGCGGCCGAACCCCCTTCCCCTGCGCTCACATACCTGAGAGACTCCTGGGGCAGGGCAAACTCCGCAAGGTTCTTAATCTCGGTATCTTTTCTCTTATCGATTATTGCGTCCGCAAGCCCGGCAGTTATGCCGGGAATAGACATCAGGACCTCTTTCGGAGCAGCGTTGATATCAATCTCTCCCTGCCCGGAGTTTATGGTCAGAAAATCTATCGCTCCCTTCTTATCTTTTGTCCCATAGAGTATCTCTGACGTCATGCCCTTAACGAGCAGAAGTTCCTCAAGAGTATCGAAATCGGCGTTCTTGGCCTTGTAGGGATTAGGCAGGGACATATAGTAATCGCTCTCGGCCCCGTGAATCCTGTGGAGATCATCGGGGTCTTTCCAGTCCATTATCGAATCTACGATTGTATCAGCCTCCTCAGCCTGAACACCCATGTTTATAAAAAGGTTTTTTAATACTACCTCAGATGCCGTATTTATGTCCACCTTACCCTGTTCGTTAGTAATACGTACAGTGTAAAGCCCGTCACCGATCTGTCCCTGATAGGGTGTGTCGTCTGTTCTCCATATCTCGCGGCCCTCGATATCGACGGTCTGGTCCTTGTAGAACTGTCTGTAGAAAACCTCCATTATCCCCCGCTCAAGGCCGGCCTCGGCAAAGAACTTCTCCTCCGTGCCGCTCTTGAAAGCTATTGTCGCATAGGTCTCGGTCCTTGCCATATAGGAAAATGAAAAGACCAGAAGCATCAGAATTGTCAGAATCCATAGGACTATTAACAGGGCGATTCCCTGGTCGCCGGATCCGTGGTGCTCCCGTCTCATTGCCATAAATTCCACGCTCTCGCTCAGGATCGGTTACTGTTCGTCCTTCCCTGTCAGTGAGGTCCTGATTCTCAGGGGGACTATCAGCGTAAGGTCCTTTGACCCCTCGACGAAATGGATCCTGATTTTGTTCGGGATGCTCTCCTCTTCAGTCCATTCGTCCACCCAATTTCCTGTCTCTTCCGTAGGGTCTTTATAGAAGTACTCAAAATATATTGTATCAAATTGATCGAAGAGTTTAGTCTCCCTCGTTTGTTCCATCCCCACCACATGTTCAGTCACGTAAAGGACTTGTTTGCCGTTCTCCGCTGATACAACGGTATACGTGGCCACGACATATCCTTTCTCGCCTCCCCATACCGAATAGTTCGTTGAGAACTGAAGCAGCGCCCGCTTCCCGATGAAGTAGTACTTCTTTACTCCCATGTCATCGGTATAGCTCAGAGCGGAAAAGGATTGGATCTGGGAATCTATAATGTTAAATGACGCACGTGTTCTCTCGAGGGCCTCTATCTTCTTTTCGCCCGACTCGATAGAGCGGTGTCCGAGCCTCAGCGCCGCAAGGATTATCAGGACAACCAAGCCGATCAGTGCAATCGATATGGTAAGTTCAAGGATCGTAAACCCGGCTCTGCGTGAACACCTATCGGAGAAATTGTTTGTAATTGCGGTTCTTCCGAAACCCGCAGGGCTCGTTGATGACACTGCACAGCGGGTCTTCATCATACCTCTTTCTTGACAGCCTTCATTGACCTTAGAGTCATGGATTTCTCCTTTGACCCGCTGGTCCAGTGCACGGTCAGAGCGATCTCAAAAAGCCGCACCTGCAGATTCTCCGTCCGGTCCTTCATCGCCTCGGTTATGGCAACATCCATCCTGTATCCGTCGTCTGTCGTTTCGCTGTATGACTTCTCGGCAAGGTCGCTGTTATCGAGCACCTCTCTCATCTTGATCTCAGCCCTTGCCGTCGCGGTCACGTAGTTGCCGGATTCGGCTATACTGTGGAGATTGGCTGAGAAAAGCTGCAGGATAACTGCTATAGCAATGCCGAGCAATGAAGTTGCCACAAGAGTTTCGAGAAGAGTGAATCCCCTGTCGGATATCCTCACCGAATGGGCTCTCTTGACCGTAAGTTGGTTACCCATTGCTATTTGATCACCACCGATCCAACCAGTGGGTCCGGCTGAATCGTGATGGATTTCTTGGCATTCCAAACCACAATTGTGCCGCCCTCAATATTGCCGGTCACGTGAAACAGAAAATTGTATTGTCCCTGGATAATATCTCCCGACATAGGATCCACGATCTTGACACCGATGCCATCAGGGATATCCCGCGGCTCCCGGCCTTCTATGCCGTAGTGCCTTGCGTCAAGATCAAAGGCGACGATCTGCCTCTGACTGTAGATCTGTGCCATGGAACGGGCGTGTTTAATGGTAGATGAAATGTTTCGCGCGGTGGCATCAAGCCTGTTAGAGGGCAGAAAATTGGCAAAGAATATCAGGGTTATCCCCATGATGATCGATATCAGAACGAGTACGACAATCAGTTCGAGGAGGACAAATCCCCTTCGGCGGGTGCCAGGCGTGTGTCTTACACCGCAGAGGTCGATTCTATCATCTCGCATCTTCTATCACGCGTATCTGTTAGAAAGGCAGGTCCACAATGCTGAATATGGCCAGAAGCATGGCAATCACGATGAAACCCATGATTAGCCCCATGCCAAGTATCATGACCGGCTCCAGAAGGTTGACGAATCTCTTGATCGCAACATTCAGACTCTTTTCATATGTAGTCGCGACCTTCATCAGCATCGTGTCGAGCTGGCCGGTCTCTTCTCCCACTTTGATCATTGAGAGAGCGAGCTGAGGGAACATCTTTGTCGCTGCCAGAGGCGCCGCAATCCCTTTGCCCTCTTTTGCGCCCGAGGAAACAGTGTCAATCGCGGATGCCATGACCCGGTTGTTGATTACATCCTTTGAATTATGCAATGCCTGAAGAAGCGGGACTCCGCTCTTCAGCAGGGTGCCCAGTGTCCTGCAGAACCTGGCTGTTTCGAGTTTTCTTATAATATCTCCCATAAGCCTGAGTTTGAATGAGTCCCACTTGTATCTTCCTGAATCGGTGGAGATGAAATTCCTGAAAATGATCCATCCCGCCGCAATCCCCGCAGCGACGATCCACCAGAAAGTCCGCAGCCCGTTGCTGAAACCAAGGAGGATTTTAGTGGACAATGGCAGCGAGCCGCCAAGCTCGGCAAATATAACCGAGAATTTCGGGAGGACGAAAGTAAGGAGTACGACGATCGACGCACCTCCTGTGAGGATCAATATGGTCGGGTAAATCATGACGGAGAACACGTGTTCTTTAAGAGCCTTAGAGGACTCCAGAAACTCATTCAGTTTGTCGAGAACAACATCGAGGACTCCTCCCGCCTCACCGGCCCTTATCATATTAGAGTAAAGTTTCGGGAATATCTTCGGATGTCTCGAAAGGGCGTCAGAGAAGGAACTGCCTTCTCTGATGGATTTCAGTATGGATTGGACAACAGTCTTCATCTCGTCGCTCTCCGATATCTCAGCGAGTATGTTGAGACTTCGGTCAAGGGGCAATCCGGCCCCCAGAAGCACGGAGAGTTCTGTCGTAAAGGTCAGAACGGACCCCTTTGATGATCTCAGTGAGAGTCTCTTGCCGATTCCTTCCCTGGGGGCTGTAACGTTGAGGGGGATATATCCTGAATTCTTAAGACGTTCTACCGCCGCTTTCTCGTCGGTGGCTTCGATTACACCCTCAACCACCGAGCCTTGCATAGTTGTCGCCCTGTATGAAAATACTGCCAACTAATCCTCCTTTGATACTTCGGAACCCACTATGTCACCAAAAAATCATTGATCCACGACAATCACTACTGAGGGAGATCCGATTCTGATATAAGGCAAGTTACCTGCTCTTCTGCTCATGAATAATAGAGACCATATGCGGGGCCACCACTTATTGCACACAAATAAATTATAGCATAGACCCCGCAGGCAGCACATTGGCAGGATGCTTTCCCGCTACTTGCCCTTCAGTACTCCTTCAGAAATTATGAACCTGTATAACTCTTCCGCCTGCCTGTCGGAGATCTCTTCTTCTGAGAATGCAGGCATGAGACCTCCTGAGCCATCAGGCATTCTGGGATCTCTGATGAACCTCTTGAAAGTCTGCAAGTCCGACAACCTCCGGGAGCCTTTCAGCGGCATGTCAGGATACAGGGTATTCCCGCCATCAGGATGACAACGGCTGCAATAGTGTGCAAACAACTCTCTTCCCTCCCCGGGTCCGGAAAGACTCCGTATCCCTTCAGGATGGCCGCGACTGCCGAAGCCGTTCGAACGGAATTCTCCCAGGAGACCCATTGTTCCGTGAAGCAGGGCCAATCCAATAGACAGGAACGCCATCCTGTGATGCCACCTGATCGAAGATCGCGTGACTCGCCTGAGAGCAATCGCCGCCGTTATTAATATGGAGAGCAAGGCGAAACCGCCCACGTACAATAATACGGGTATCCCGAATATCCTGTAATAGATTATGGCGTCCGCCGAGCTCATTTACCTCACTTAATATCTTCTTTCGTATTTCTCACCTTTGCATATCTCAGTTGTCCGATCCTTGACAAGCCTTCCATCTTCCCAGACCCTCTCACGTATCTTTCTGCATTTTGTGCGTTTGTTGTACGACATGGGATCGGCCCGGTAGACTCCGCGTCCATCATCTGTCCGGTATTCTACGGGCTTTCTGGTTCTATAAGCTTCTTCAGATGCTCTGACGGAAATATCGGCGATCGTTGCTCCGGCCACTGCGCCGAGAACCCCGCCGATTACACCGCCCCTCCAGGGATTTCTGCTATCCAGCAAGGCGCCCGCAACCCCGCCGACAACGGCTCCGGTGCCCGCTCCCTGAGCGTGATACTCCGTGCATCCGAACGTCAGACCTAGCAATGACAGCCCCAGAATGAAAGAAATGATCTTTTTCATACGGCCTCCTTTTTGTTGTTTTCTGCTAATATTATCGCAGAATGGATGCTATATTGAAAGTTGCCAGGCCGGCAGATGAGATCATCCGCAACCCCTTAGCCGCCGCAGGTGAATTCTCAGCGTACGGCATTATTCGCCCGCTATCCCGGATGCCTGACGATCCCTTTATAGAAAACCCTGCACGAGCCCAGACCAACGAATCCCTGTGCAGATTTGATGAGTCCCAGGGCCGGTCCGGCAATAGAGGTCAGGACGTCGATCTTTTTGGTACTGGGATTCCGGAAAGGCCCGCTTATCTTCTGGCTGAATTTGGCGCATCCCCTTTTGTCAACCGAAGCCACTGTCACATTATTGAACCTGTTATTGACAAGATCAAGCCCTCCTTTCATGGCGACCCTGTTTTTTCTTGTCGAAAGCGCAACATCAACGGCCTCCGCGACACCACGTTCTATTTTCCATTTGGATACCATTTTAGTGACCATGCCTTGTCCTCCGGCTTCCCGGTAAGCTCCCGCAAAATCGTATCCTTTAGTCAGAAGCGCCCCGAGCGGACCGGCAAGGAAATAGGCGCCGACATCTACAAGGGAAAAATTCTGGCTTGCTTCCACCTTTGAAAGCAGACGGTCGAGGTCCAGGCCATAGAGCGCCAGATTATCACCTGTTAGGGATGCCCAGCCGCTCATACCCTTTATCATCTGCGCAAAATCCTTGCCCTTGGTAACAACGTCAATGGAAAAGTCCACCTGACCTTTCATAAGCGCCTTATTCTTTGCTAGGGCGGCGGCAAACCTCTCAAAATAAAAATGTGAGATAGTAGATCGAATTCTGAGAACAGGGTTATTCCCGTTCAGATTTGCGCTGATTGCGCCTTTGCCGGCGCCGCCGAAGATGTCCATAGCGAAGGGGCTAATATCGAAAATCCCGTCTCCGCCTTTGACAACCGCTTTCACGCCGCTGAATTTGATATCTCCGTTACCGAGCGTCTCGCAGCCGAAATCACCCACGAACGAGACGCCGTGCAAAAGGTATCTTCCTCGTGGCGCGGTCAGGTTCGAGATGGTAAGACTGACGCCCGTCAGCTCAGTCTTATCGCCGGGTTTCCGAGGCGAGGCAGTCCCTGATTTCATTTGGGTCTGCGAAACCATGTTCAGCAACTTCCCCAAGTCGAGCTTTGAGGCGGTATATGCCAAACCGACAACGGTGTTTTCCCTGGTAGTGTCCGCTATGATGCTTGCTTTCTCGCCTTCGCCCGCAAAATTCATCGTGATCTGATCTATCTCGAATATGCCTTTTTTACCCTTCACGGTTGCCTTGATGTCGGTTGCCTCGATCCCATTCGCCGTCAGGATCTTGCACCGGATACTGCCCGAGAAAGAGATATCTTTGATAAAGCCCTGAGAACCGTCCGGTCTCAGAAGGTCCGAGAGTCTTAGGTCTACACCTTTTAACTGCAATCCGGCGCCTGAACTCAGGTCCCTATAGTCAAGGCTCCCGTTTGATATGACAACCTCGTTCATTGTAAGCAGCGCAGCCGGGAGACCCTGTCTTTCGGGCCTGCGCTCGGGAACATCGAGATTGCGCGCGCCGCCCCCGTCTCTTTTGATAGTTATCGTCGGTTCGATTATATTGAATTCATTAATTCTTAACTCATGCCTTAAGAGAGGCAGGATTTGAAGGCCCACTCTCACATCTTTGGCGGAGAGAAGGTCCATTTGCCCTCTCTTGATGGACACGCCGCCTAAAGAAAATCCAAAACGGGGAAAGAGTGCAAGCTTCATTGTGCCCTTGATCCTGAAATCCATACCGGTGGCGTCCGATGCGGCGGCTTCGATCCGGGATTTGTAAACGTTGATATCGACAAGGAGAACAACCAAGGCCATTAAAGCAATCACAAGGGCTGTGACGGCCCCGGCGACGAAGAGAATTTTCTTCCTCCCGGAAGTCATCTTTGTCTTCCCCTGGTGGAGCTGAACAACTTCCCGAGGCTTTCCTTTGCAGCGGCAATCGGATTAACCATGTCAAGGCGTATGGCCTTTGAAACTACAAATAGAAAGTGAATCAGCACGTGTTTGGAACAGGGGTTGTCCGTCAGAAACTTTTGGAACAGCGCTTCCGCTTCATCGAAGGCCCCCAGCTTAAGCATGAGTATCGCCCTGTTATAATGAAGGAACGGAAGGCGCTCGGCGCCTATCGCCTTCCAGTGTTTTCCGAGTTCTTCTATGTCAAAAGAGATGCCCAGCTCATGGAGTCTCTCCCTGTTGTTGCCGATAAAATTCTTGATGTACCCGACGCGATTATGGAAGAAGCGCTCCTGGTTTGAATTGAGTGTTACAGCGGCCCGATGGCGACGCCAACAGCCCATGCAACCGGGCAGGGGGAAAAACTTGCCTTCTAGTGCAAGCCGCGTCCAGGTTGGGAAGTCATGATAGAGTCCGATCGCGCTCACGAATCCGCCGATATTTGTAAGCGTAGTCCTCTTTACCATCACCGTCGGATTAGGTATGAAAGACGATTTCGCAAAAAACAATTCTTTCAATGCAGTCCCGACCGGGTCATTAAAAGCGATGCCGTGATTAGTCGGAACAGCGGTCTCCTCTATCTTTTTACCCTTGTGGTTGACCAGATGGCATAGCCCATACGAAAGCACAACGTCCGGGTCTTCGAATACCTTAGACTGAGTTTCCAGTTTGTGAGCAGGCCAGAAGTCGTCTCCATCGAGCATTGCCACAAGCTCGCCACGGCACTCTTGGAGGGCCTTGTTATATGTCCCGGTGAGGTTGGAAAGCCCGGCATTTTTCTGAAAGAAATACCGTATCCTGTTGTCTTGATGTCCCCTTATGACCTCTCCTGTGCCGTCCGTGGAGCCGTCATCCAGAATTATCCATTCCCAGTTTGAGTATGTCTGGTCCAGGACACTGCGGAGCGTCTGCCCGATGTACTCCCTTTGGTTGAATGTGGGGGTTATGATGCTTATGAGTGGCTTCTTGTCTATCCTATGCGACATGGTAGGATTATCCCCTGACGATCGATTTTATATTTTCCCGTGTCCTGATGATCTTTTCAAGTATCGAAGGATTCAGATTCAGTTCGAGATGTCTCTTGATGAGGTATTTTGCTTGATCTCTTTTGCTTTGTGTAAGGTCGATAGTGTGCAAAAACCAGCCGGTCCTCGAAAATTTGTAATTCATGGAGCATGTCCTGCAGTAAGGCACGGAGTCCTTGTCGCCGACTATCTGTTTCCTTAAATTTTTAAATCCGGCGCTGTTCCAGACGTTAGTAATCCCCCCGCCGACCAGGCAATTGCCCGCAACATAATTGTTGTCGTAGCACCAGCAGCAAGGAACAACGTCGCCGTTGGAATGTATGGTGCACTGCCTGTTGATAACGTCGCAATGGTAGTTGATCGCTATGCGTTCATATGTCCCTTTTTTGTAATCGTATCTGCGGTATTTTGGGTTTCGGGGGACAATGTCTTTATCAGAAAACTCCGAGGTATACAGGGGATTAACGGTCTTTACTGAAAATCTGTCTACGCCGAGTCCTCTCGCAAGTTTCCTCATCGGGACTATCTCATGTTCGTTATGCTGCATTGCCACCATCCGCATCATCAGGATCGGACCGCCGCCTATCTTCTTTTTCATAGCCACCGTTCTCTTGATGCCGTCCAGTGCTCTTTGCAGTTCGCCTCCTATCCTGTAAATCTGATACCGGTCCGGGTCAACTGAATCGACAGCAAGGATCAAAGTGCTGAGACCGGAGCGCAGTAAACGTTCCAGATAGTCTCTATCATGGAAGTTATTGCAATTGCAGTTGGTGCTCGCTACCGTCTTGATGTCCCTGTCTGCGGCGTACCGGACCATCTCCGGGAGGTCGGGATTCAGAAGAGGTTCCCCCCAGTCCCACAGGGTCATGAATAACAGATATTTCTCCATATCATCGATAATAGACTTGAATTCCTCAGGACGCATGTGTCTTCTGGCCCGCTCGAAACCAAAGCCTCCCGCAGGACATACCGGGCATTTCAGATTGCAGAAATTCGTGGGTTCTATCTGGATGAAAAAAGGGAAGCCGTCGACGCTGAAATCTTCTCCGACCAGCGGACGCGACATTTTGAGCCAGTTGTCATACTTTAAATCCGGAACACTCTTCCATGTGTATAAGATATCATTATTGCGATATGTGACGGGTCTTGGATGTCTAATGGTCATATGGTCTTTCTTTACCCTATCATTGCAAAAAGCAAGGTCATCTCTTAAAGCCTTTCAATGCGATGAGATTTGATCAGGCATGGTGTCGAGAAAACAGGAGTTTACTGGAAAAATCATCCTGATCCTGTATTTTGTTGTGGCTTCCGATGCCATTAAGGTATCGGTGCGAAAGGTGTTTCGAGCCGCCCTCCCTTTTTGCATCTATGGTTATTTTGCAACTGCATGTTTCATAAAATATCGCAGTCCCTCGGTTTGATGACGTATGTTTGTCCTATGAAATCAGTTTTTCCTTAAGCTTCCTGGCCGGGTTGACTATGTCATGATTGAGAAATCCCGACAGATGGAAGAGGCAGTTTATAAGGATATTCTTACCCGTGCGGTCCCGCTCCAGAAATTTGCCGAAGGCCTCCCGAGCTTCGCCGAACATGCCGATCCTTGCCAGTAACATCGCCCGGTCATAATGAAATCTGTCAAGGTATTCCCGGAACCTCAGGGAAATGCCGCGTTCGATCTCCTCTTTGCCGCAGCTAAAGCCTGGCAATTCAATCTTGTCTCTGTGCCGATTGACGAAATCCATGACGAACTCTATCTTCTTCCTGAAGCGGTACTCCGAGTGATGAAAGGTGAGAGATTGATTATGCTTTCTCCAGTAGCCGAGACAGAAGGGCAGGGGTTGAAACGCCCCTTCCGTGGCGAGCGTGAACCATGTGGCAAAATCGTGGGCGAGACCTTCGAACACAACAAAGCCCCCTATTTTTTCTAGTGACGCCTTCCTCACCAGCACAGTAGGATCATATATGAAACTATTGACTCTGAGCAGAAATTCCCGTAGTGCTGTTCCCAGGGGATTGTTGGCGGCGATATTCCTGTTGTCAGGGATCTTCACATAATCTATTTGCCTCCCCTTTGAATCAATAAGGCAGCATTCGCCGTAGCTTAGAACAACGTCGTCATTGACAAAGTTCTTGACCTGCAGTTCGAGTTTGTGTTCGGGCCAGAGGTCGTCACCGTCAATAAAAGCTATAAAATCTCCATGCGCAAGGTCGAGCGCTTTATTGTGCATTTGGCAAATATCGTCAATGCCCGCATGCTCCTGGCGGTAATAGCGTATTCTCTTTTCGCGGAAAGAAAGTATAATTTCTTTTGTTTTATCGGTAGACCCGTCGTCGATGATTATCCATTCCCAGTTCCGATAGGTCTGACGCAGAACGCTCCTGATAGTCTCCCCGATATACGCTTCCTGATTGAAGACAGGAGTCTGAATGCTGACAAGTGGTCCCTTCATCTCAATTCCCTTTAAACCCTGTTCTTCCATTATTGAGATATATTATACTGTATCAACTTTACATGAAGAACGTCATCTTTTTCACAGGCTCTCTCCAGGCCGGCGGCACCGAGGCAAAATTGGTGAGGAACTTCTTGCCCCTTCTGAAGAGCAGAGGAAAGTTGAACCCCAAGCTACTTCTGCTCAGGGAAACGGGAGAGTTTCTGGAAATTCTCCCCAAGGGAATAGAGAGGCTGAGTCTTAATGAAACCGCCGAAACGAACATCATAAAAATCATTCCGAGGTTCAGGAACGCTGTGCGCAAATTAAAGGCCGACGTTGTGGTCAGCTGCATGTGGTATCCGGCGTCAATATCCCATCTGGCGAGATTATGCGGGCGTATGAGTTACAGGCACATAGTGCACGATACAACGAACATGACGGAGTACATCAAGTACGAGTTCGGACCGGAAAAATATCAATGGGCGAAAATCCATCTTTTCAAGAAGGCGTACAAGAATGCGGATAGTGTTATCGTGGTGTCTCAGGGAGAAAAGGAGGACCTTGTCCGCAACTTTTCTGTGCCGGATTCATTAATTAATGTCATTTACAACCCCATAGATATCGAAAGCATACGCAGGATGTCCGAAGAGGAGGCAGATTTCCAGTCTGATAAGCCGGTAGTTGTTTCGGTGGGGAGGCTTATATTCTCAAAAGGGTTTGACATCCTGCTCAGGGCTTTTCAGAAGGTCAGAAGCCGCTACGACTGCAGGCTTATCATCCTGGGGAGAGGGGATGAAAGGAAGAGGCTTGAAGAGTTGTCCGAAGCCCTTAATCTCGGTGAAGATGTCGCTTTCCTCGGTTTCCATCACAACCCGTTCAAGTTTATGAGAAAGGCGCAAATCTTTTGCTCCGCCACGAGATATGAAGGTCTGGGAAATGCCATCATTGAGGCCATGGCCCTCGGACTGCCTGCCATTGCGACGGATTGCCTTTCAGGTCCGGGTGAGACCCTCGACGCCGGGAAATACGGGTTGCTTGTCCCGACGGAAGACCCTGAAGCCATTGCTGAAGCCATCACAAAACTCCTGTCAGACAACGAGCTCAGAAAAACATTCGCAGACCTGTCCGTAAAGCGCGCGAGCGATTACAGCGTCGACAAGGCGCTGACACGGTGGGAAGAGATTATTCTGAATCTCTGAAAAAACACAAGTATTTTATGGAAAAGAGTTGTTCTCATGCCGGCGAGAAAACCGATAAGGTCAAAGTCCTCTTCTTTATCTCTTCACTTGAGGGCGGCGGCGCGGAGCGCGTATTGGTCGATATCCTCAGGCATATCGATAGGGCAAAATTTGCGCCGACCCTTGTCCTCCTTTATCCTTATGAAAATTCCCCTTACAGGGAATACCTGCCAGCAGACATACCTGTTGTTGTGGTGGGCAGGCAATCCGACAGCTTTATCGAGAAGATAGGCCAGTTTCTTTCTTTTATGCAGACCGTTTTCAAGGAAGATCCACAGGTTATTTTGAGCAAGCTGACACACAACAATCTTATGGCTATCTTAGCCGGAAAACTCTTCAACATAAAAGTCATTGTCTGTGAACATAACACCCTCAGCGAAGTAGTCAGGGACCGGGATGGGAAATATATATTGGGGGTCCCCGTGTCGCCCATGGTGAAAATTCTCTATAGATCTGCGGACAGGATTGTTGCTATTTGCGAAAAGATAAAGGAAAATCTTATTGAAGATTTTCATATTCCGGCTGATAAGATCAGTGTCATCCGCAACCCGCTGGACATGGCCCGTATAGAAGAATTAGGCAGTATCAGACCGCGGCATCCATTTTTTGACGGTTTGACCCACGTTGTTATGGCCGCCGGAAGAATGGTGCCCCAAAAGGGGTTTGATATCCTCCTGAAGGCCTTCTCTCAGGTCGTTTCGGAGGTGGAGGCGCGAATGATTATCATGGGCGAAGGACCCGACATGGAGACTCTTAAGCAGACAGCTCAGGACCTCGGCATCGCAGGAGAAGTATCCTTCACGGGTTTCCAAGAAAACCCGTATCAATTCATGTCGCATGCAGACGTCTATGTCCTCTCCTCCCGGTATGAAGGGATGCCCATGGTCGTACTTGAGTCAATGGCATGCGGCTTGCCTGTCATTGCGACGGATTGCAGGTCCGGCATCCGTGAGATGCTTAATGATGGTGAATGCGGAATGCTTGTCCCCGCTGAAGACCCCGAACGTCTTGCGGGAGCGATCGTGAGACTGATCAAGGACAGACCCGCCAGAGAAGAACTGTCGGTTCTTGCGAAACAAAGGGTCGGTGATTTTTCAGCAGACAAAATTCTGAAACAGTATGAGGATCTGATAAGCAGTCAGCTTTAGAATATTGCAGGCAAGACGCTTTACGCCTCCTGGATCACCCTCAGAATTTCGCTAAGGGTTGAGACGCCTGCCCTTATTTTTTCGGCGCCGTCTTCGAGCAGAGTCTTCATGCCGTTCTGTTTTGCCGCGGCCCTCAACTGATTTGAATCGGCGCTCTTCAGTATCAATTTCCTGATTTCGTCATCAACTACAAGCAGTTCGAATATGCCGGACCTTCCATAGTATCCTGTAAAGGCGCAGGTCTCACAGCCTTTGCCGCGATAGAGCTGAACGCTTTCCTCAATTCCCAGAAGCTTGAGTTCTTCTCTGTCTGCTGCCGACGGGTCAGGTTCCTTGCAGTCAGGACATATCACCCTGATAAGTCTCTGGGCAAGAATGCCCCTTATAGTAGAAGAAAGAAGGAAGTTTTCAACCCCCATGTCAAGAAGCCTTGTTATGGCGCTGGGCGCATCGTTTGTGTGCAGCGTCGAAAAAACAAGGTGGCCGGTGAGTGCGGACTGTATCGCTATCTCGGCTGTATCAAGGTCTCTTATCTCACCTATCATTATGATATCGGGGTCCTGTCTGACGATATGCCTCAGAGTCGACGCAAAATTCAGGCCGATCTGCGGTTTTACCTGTATCTGGTTAACCCCTTTCAACTGATATTCAACAGGGTCTTCAACCGTGATGATCTTTTTGTCGGGTGAATTTATTTTGTCAAGCGCGCCGTAAAGCGTTGTGGTCTTTCCGCTTCCCGTAGGCCCGGTGACAAGGATGATGCCGTTGGGCTTGTTGATGAGCTGGTCAAGAGAATTCAGAGTTTCAAGAGGAAAGCCCAGAAGGTTAAGGTCTATAACTATGCCTTCTTTACGGAGCAGCCTCATAACAACGCTCTCGCCGTAGAGAACCGGGATAGTGGACACCCTCAGGTCCAATTCGCTTTCTCCAACTTTTAGCCTGATGCGTCCGTCCTGCGGAAGCCTTCTCTCAGCAATATTGAGTTTCGCCATTATCTTGATCCTGGAGACAACGGCAGCCTGCAGTCTCTTGGGTGTCGATTCTATGTCGTGCAGCACACCGTCAATGCGATACCGCACTTTCAACTCATCTTCAAAGGGCTCAATATGGATATCACTCGCCCTGCTCTCGACGGCCCTGGTTATGAGCATGTTTACAAGACGAATGATAGGGGCTTCCGAGGCAAGATCTTTCAGGTGGCCGACGTCTTCCTGCTCTTCTCCGATGAACTCGATGCCCTTGTCTCCGATGTCTTCGATGATCCTGTTGATATTCTGTGATTCCTGCTCATAAAAATGAGAGATGTATTCATCAAGGGCCGCCATATCCGAAGTATATATTTCAACGTCAGCTGCGCTTGCAACCCTGAGTGCGTCCACTGACGAAGTGTCATCAGGATTCGCCATAACAACCTTCAGTATATTGTTCTTCAACTCCAGAGGGACTATCTTGTTCTCACGAATGAAACGCGAAGAGATGCCGTTTATGACGAATGGGACCTTTGGGAGTTCTTCAGGACTCAAATAAGGGATGTCTTTAATCATCATTGAATTATATCACAAAACCCCGGTTTGCCGACTCATGTTGAACCGGTAAGCGAGGAGTCCAATTTCACCTAAGGTCCAGATGCAGAGACATTAAGGATACAAACAGTCGCCGGATAATGCCCGGATGTGCACACCGTATTCGCAGCCTGACTCTAATCGTGCAATTTTATGAATTCTTTATCAAGACAATTCGAAATCTTGACAATAAAACGAGAATAAATTATTGTTACAGAAGTAGATAATACAAGATATCAAGGGAGGTTTTTTTGAAATATAGGGCGTGTTTTCTTACTCTAGTCGGTTTGATACTTTCTGCGTGCCTAGCTCTGCCGTCCTTTGCGCAGGTCGCAGGAGATGAAAAAGCGCAGCAGCCCGAAGCTGAGACGGCTGCTCCGGCGACAGGAGAACAGATACCGAGACAAGTGGAACAAGCGCCGGTCGCGCCTCCTCAACAGCCTGCGGCAGAAAGGCAGGCCCAGCCTCAGAAGGCCGCTCCACCGACCGTAAGCTTTTTCTTTGACGATGCCGACATCTTTGAGGTAGTTCAGACGATATTTGGAGATGTCCTGAAAGTCAATTATATTATTGATCCGCAGGTGAAGGGGAGGGTGAACTTCAGAACCGTCACTCCCATACCAAAGGACCAGGTCCTTCCCGTGATGGAGATCATCTTCAGAATGAACGGCATCGGCTTTGTCGAGGAAGGCGGACTCTACAGGATAATTCCGCTGGCCGACGTATCAAAGGAACTCGTTTATTCTCAGATCGGCAAGTCTCCCGACAAGGTTGCGGTAGAGATGTTCTCATTCAAGAACGTTGACATCAAAGAAGCCATGCCCGATATCGAAAATGCCCTGGGGCTCCAGTTACAGGGCGGGACTGTCAGGATTCTCCCGATCTTCCGCATGAACTCCCTGCTTGTTATAGCATCTTCTCAGCAGCAACTGGACTACATCAGGCAATGGATCACCGTTTTTGATAAGATGTTTGCGGTTGCGAAGCCGAAGATATTTGTCTATCCGCTTCAGAACAGCAAGTCGGACCATGTAGCATCAATGCTTCAGTCGATCTTCACGGGAACTGCATCTGCACCATCCCATTCGCCATCAACAACCCCTGCCTCGTTGCCGAAGACCACGGCCGGAAATGTGCCTCCTCAGCCTCAGTCGGCCGCGCCGAAGACGGGCGCTCCAACCGCTATCTCAGGCGGCGGAGGCTTTGTGTCTCCTGATACTAAGATCTTCCCGGATGAGATAACGAATTCGCTCGTGATCCTTGCGACGCCTTCGGACTACGCTTTTATAGAAGATACCTTGAAGAAGATAGATACGATGCCGAGACAGGTAGTGATCGAAGGGCTAATAGCACAGGTGACGCTGACAGACCAGCTGGATTTCGGCTTTTCTTGGATGATTCAGAACCTCAATATCAAGGGTCTTAACGGAGATATGATCAGTCTGCCGACTGGGGGAACGCTGGATGCGTCGACTGGAAAGGGGTTTACTTTTGTGGGAAAGGACTCTTCGGGCCTTGTGAGGGCCAAACTGACGGCCGCGCTTTTGAATTCAAAGGGGAAGATTCTGGCAGCGCCTCATGTCCTGGTTTCTGATAACCGGGAGGCTAGGATTCAGGTAGGGTCTCAGATTCCGCTCGCCACTTCATCCACGACTTATGTCGCTGGCACTACTACAGACAATACTCTTCCTACAACATCGACAATTCAGTACAAAGACATAGGCATAATTCTTAAAGTAAAGCCCCAAATTAACGACAGCGGGCTCGTGTCGATCGAATTGAGTCAAGAGATTTCCGGGGCCGGCACAACAAATACAAGGATTGCGGGGCAGGATTATCCTTCTATAGATAAGACAGAAGCGACTACTAATCTCGTTGCACAGGACGGAGAGACCATAATCATCGGCGGCCTTATAAGGGAAGACTCCAACAAGGAAATAGACGGTATCCCCTTACTGAGCAAAATACCGGTTATCGGAAATCTCTTCTCTTCTACATCAACTAAGAAGACCAGAGTGGAACTCATTATAATGTTGACACCTCACGTTATCAGGAACGAGAGGGATGCTGCAGAAGTGACTGCCGATTACTTGAAAAGGCAGAAGGACACGGGCCGACTTATCGAAGAGAAATCCGGGGCCGATGAAGGTTTCGTTCACCCCGGGAAAGCAAAATAGACGTCTCTAATCCGGACAGGCACTGAACCAAACTGGATGCTTCTCGAATCAGACTTTATCCCTTTTTCGGTTGCTCCCCCTGTTGGAAACAGGTCTCTGATTCTTGCCCCTCATCCTGATGATGAGACCCTCGGGTGCGGAGGGATCATTAGTCTGCTTCTGAAATCCAAGAAAGACTTGAAGGTTGTTTTCCTCA
>DATHCU010000378.1:0-2654 GCA_035319385.1 Thermodesulfovibrionales bacterium | reverse complement strand
CCGAAGAATCTATTGGTGAAGATAGGCACTCTTGTATCTCAGCTCGTCGAGGAATGCGGCGGCCTCACTGAGGAAGGAGTCAAGGTACTATCAGGTGGTCCGATGATGGGGTTTGCACTGCCCTCACTTAATCTGCCCGTGACCAAGGGAACTTCAGGGATCATAGCTCTCACGGAAAAAGAGATCGCTCACGCAGCGAGTTTCAGCCCGTGCATACGCTGCGGCAGATGCATCGAGGCCTGTCCGATGGGACTTATGCCTCTGATGCTTAGTGTATATTCGGAAAAAGGTTTTTATGAAGGGGCAAAGGAGTATGGTCTTTTTGACTGTTTCGAGTGTGGCTGCTGCACTTATGTCTGCCCTTCCAAAAGACCGATAGTACAGCAGGTGAGACTGGCAAAATCACAGGTCAAACCATGAATACTGCAGAAGGTGGTGGCGCAGATTAGACAGCAAAAACCCCTGATTATATCCGTAAGCCCTCATATAAAGAGTGAAGAATCAACTGCCAGAATCATGTGGACAGTATCGGCTTCTCTTCTTCCGGCTATGATTATGGGAGCTTATTATTTCGGTCCGAGGGCGGTCTTTACGGTTCTTCTTTGTATAATTTTCTCCCTCTTCTTTGAGTATGTCTTTCAGAAGAGCCTTCAGAAGCAGGTCATGATAAACGATGGAAGCGGCTTTCTGACCGGACTCCTCCTCGGAATGAATCTGCCCCCTTCAGTCCCGTTTTATGTCCCGATAATAGGTTCATTTATCGCGATCATAATTACGAAGCAGCTCTTTGGAGGTCTGGGCTTCAACATATTCAACCCCGCATTAATCGGAAGGGCCTTTGTCCTGGTATCATTTCCCAAACTGATGACGGTCTGGAGCGCTCCAACTTCTGCTTTCACCGGCGTGGACGCTCTTACTACGGCAACTCCGCTTGGAATACTCAAAGAACATGGACAGGCTAAATTGATTGAAATCTTCGGGGACAAGGTTCACCTCTACTGGCAGCTTCTCATGGGGAACCGCGGCGGCTGCATAGGCGAGACATCCGCCATCGCCCTGCTTCTCGGAGCCGCGTTTCTCTTTTATCGTGGTTATATCACGTGGCACGTCCCTATCTCTTTTCTCGGGGCGGCGGCCTTGCTGGCGTGGATCTTCGGTGGCACGGACGGTGCCTTTACAGGAGACCCTCTGCTGCATGTCCTGGGCGGAGGCATGATTCTCGGGGCCTTCTTTATGGCAACGGACTATGTCACCAGTCCAGCGACAAAGAACGGCCAAATCATCTTCGGCATCGGCTGCGGTTTTCTTACGATGCTGATAAGACTTAAGGGAGGATATCCCGAAGGCGTCATGTTCGCTATCCTCATAATGAATTGTTTTGCCCCGCTGATCGACAGGGCTTTCAGAGTCAGGATATTCGGTGCTCAGAAGAAGCCGAAGGAGGCGAAATAATAGTTGTCGGTCAAGGACATCATAAAGATAACAGTGAACCTCATTGTCGTCTATTTAGTAGGCGGACTAATCCTTGCCCTGGTATATGCCAAGACATCACCCGTAATGTACCAAAACGCAATTGTGGAAAAGGAGCGGGCGCTGAAGAAGCTGATGCCCGAGGCCGACAGGATCGATAAACTGGGAGACTGGACCATTCACGACAAGCACGCGGAGTATTATGAGGCCAAGAAGGGAAATACCGTCATCGGCTATCTTATTCAGTCGTACGGCAAAGGATATTCAAGTTACATCAATACTCTGATCGCCGTTGACAAGGATTTCAAGGTTCTGAGGATAAGCATCTTAGGGCATGCCGAGACTCCGGGGCTGGGAGATGAAATAGAATCCGACAGCTTCATGGATCAGTTTGCCGGGAAGGACTCTGAGCATTTGAGGGTGCTGAAGTCAGAGGCTGGTGGCAACATACAGGCTATATCCGGAGCGACTATTTCGAGCAGGGCGGTGGCTGAAGACGCGGTCAGGAACGGCGTCGATTTCCTGAAAAAGGCCTTGCAGGAAAAAGGAGAGGGCAGTGTCGCAGACAACCACAGTTAACTACTTTGACCTGATCAAGAACGGCATTCTCAAAGAGAACACTATCTTCAAGCTCGCCCTGAGCCTTTGTCCCTCCATCGCTGTCACCAACAACCTGAGGAATGGTGTATTGATGGGATGTGCCGTCCTCTTCGTGCAGATCATGGTAAATATAACCATATCTCTGATGAGAGGGGTCATCCACCCACGGATAAGGCTTCCGATCTTTATGCTGGTTATTTCCGGATGGGTGACTGTCACCGATATGTCTATGGCCGCCTTTGCCCCCGAGGCCTATAAACAGATGGGGCTTTACATTCAGCTGATAGTCGCGTTTGCCTCCATCCTGGCCAGGGCCGAGATGTTCGCAAGCAAGAACAAGGTCATGCCGTCCATGTTTGACGGAATCGGCATGGGACTCGGCTTCCTGTTCGCTCTCAGCATAATAAGTTTTTTCAGGGAACTCTTGGGCAAAGGCTCTTTGTGGGGACTTCAGATAATCGGCGCTAAACCCCTGCTAATATTGATATTGCCGGCTGGCGGTTTCTTTGCGGTCGGAATTCTGATGGGATTTTTTAACTGGCTGAGCGTGAAGTATGAAAAATAGTCCTTTAATAACCTACCCT
>DATHCU010000377.1:0-5710 GCA_035319385.1 Thermodesulfovibrionales bacterium | reverse complement strand
GACGTTCTCGTGGGCCGCTTGAAAGGATTCCGGCTTCCGGGAGTTGTTTTCAGACCTCTTTATTTTCAGCCGACTTTCCAGAAACATGGCGGCAAGCTCTGCGGCGGAGCACAGATACACGTTCTCAACAGGAGAAAGTTTAGACCGTTCAAGACCGGTATCGCTATCCTGACAGCGATACACGATCTCTATCCCAAAGATTTCTCCTGGAAGCAGCCGCCGTATGAGTATGAGGATAAGAAGATGCCGATCGACATCCTCGCAGGGACGAACAGGCTGAGAGAAGAGGTCGAAAACGGAGAAAGGCTCGACCGTATGGAACAATGGTGGCAGGACGAGTGCTCGGACTTCGGTAGAGTTAGAAAGAAGTACCTGTTGTACCGATGAGCGTCTCTGCATTCATCCTTGCAGCCGGTCTCGGAGAACGCCTGCGGCCGATAACAGACCATTTTCCCAAACCCCTTCTGCCAATTCTCGGCAAACCGGTTCTTGAGTCCGTCATGGAGAAGGTCGCATTCCTGCCTGCCGGCAAAATTGGAATCAACATCCATTACAAGAAGGAAATCATAGAAGACTATATCAACAACTCCCCTTTCAAAGGTTCCGTCAGCCTGTTTCCGGAAGATCCGGTCCTGGGAACGGGCGGCGCATTAAAGAACGCCGAAGTCTTCCTGCAGGGAAATACATTTTTGGTTCACAACGCCGACATCGTTTCGGACATCGAACTGGGAAGACTCCTGGAATTTCACCTGTCATCCGGAAATCTCGCGACTCTGGCCGTTCATGATTGCCCTGCCTTCAATAAACTGGTTACGGATGACGATGGTCTTCTGATCGAAATCGGCGCAATGTGTTCCCTGTGCCGTGATCCCAGATCACGCATTCTTGCATTTACCGGCATAGCAGTGTATGACCCCGGGTTCCTGGCTTTCCTGCCGGAGGGACTTTCGAGTGTGGTTCACGCATGGCAGCAGGCGGTCAATGCAGGCAGCAGAATCGGCACGTTTGACGTGACAGGATGCTACTGGAGCGACATCGGCACGCCTCTTACGTACGCACGGACACTAATAGATGAACTGCGAAAGAGCGGCGAGACCATATATCTGCATCCTTCCGCAGACTGGTGCAGGGAGACAGAAATGGACGGATTTGTTGTTTTGGAAGGGCCGTCCCCTCACGATCCACCTCTTATGAAAAAGGGTACCTTCCTGAGGAACTGCGTCGTCCTACCCGGCGCATCCCTTGATGCCACATCGTCCTCCGTTCCCCTTGTCGGGAAGCCCCTATCCCTTGTTCGATCGCTTGAAGGCGTGTCTTTCGAAAATGCCATTTTGGGGCCAGGCTTCAGAATCGACCTGAATGAAGCGGAGATGCTCGGAGGAGAGACAGTAGACGGCCCCGTGCTAATCGGCGCAGGGGGCTCTGACCGGCGTTACTACCGAGTTATGAAAGACGATAATTCAGTTGTCCTAATGAAAAGCAGGGACGATGACCCTGATTTTCTGAGGCAGCTCGAATATACCCGGTTCTTCAGAAAACACTCCGTGCCCGTTCCGGAACTGCTGGGTGCAGGACCGGAGGCGGCGAGCGCATACTTTGAAGACCTCGGAGACCTGTCCTTGTACGCCTGGTTGAAATGCCCCCGTGACCGGGATCAGATCAGGGAGATGTTCAAGAAGGTCCTTGACGCGCTCGTCATAATGCATACGAATGCCACTGCCCATGTTTCGGAATGTCCTCTGCTTGAACAGAGGCGGTTCGATTATGAACATCTGAGGTGGGAAACGCGATACTTTCTGGAGCGGTTTGTGGATGGGATCGAAAGCATCGATGTTCCTGATCCCTCTGCCGTTAATTCTGAATTTCACCTGCTTGCCTTATGGGTCGATTCTTTTGCCAAGACAATAGTCCACCGGGACTTTCAGTCTCAGAATATCATGGTCGTCAGGAATGGCGTTCCCAGGATCATAGACTATCAGGGGGCGAGAATAGGCCCGCCGGCTTACGACGTTGTATCGATACTGTGGGACCCGTATCACAGACTCGATGATCAATTGAGAGAAGATCTGCTGGAGCACTACATCAAAAGGATGACGAGTTATGCTGGTTCACCAGCGGCCTGTGGATCAGTGGAATTCTCTGCGGAAGACTTCCGGACCACCCTGCTCCCATGCCGTATGCAGCGCCACATGCAGGCACTGGGCGCCTATGGATATCTCTCTCGTGTAAAAGGGAAGAAGCATTTTTTGAAATACGTGCCGGAGGCATTGCGCTTGTTGCGGGAGGTATCCGAACTGGCCAAGGACGACTATCCGGAATTGCACCGGCTCGTTAAACGTTTGCAAAGAAGAGACTGATTGCAGGCAAGGATAGGCAATGGAAGTCTTTGATCTGGGAGACCGCGAGTATATTCAGTTGAACGACCTGTTGAAAGTTATGGGGCTGCGCACCAGCGGGGGTGCGGCGAAAGCGGCGATCGCCGAAGGTCTTGTCCGGGTCGACGGAGATGTGGAGTTGCGCAAGCGCTGCAAGATTCGGAAAGGCCAGAGTATCGAATTCAACGGGCAGAAGGTCGTGGTGAAATGACGCGCACGTCTGCTGCGTTATCTCGGGACTCACACATCGGCGACTTTACCGATAGCTGCGGCGGGCGACTTCGCTTGCAGAGTATCGACCAGTTCAAAGCCCTGCGAGATCAGAAAGGTCATGCGCCATTCGTTGCCGTTTGCTCCGACTAATACATATAGTCCCAACTCTACTAACAGCACCATCATCGAGGTTTCAGAGTTATTAAAGAAGATTTCGATCAACGTGAGCAGAACGATGCTGCACACAACCACAAGCGCGTGCCTCCAGAGCTTCTTGATCAATAGCCAGATGACCGAAAACAGGAATCCGGGCCACGAGAAGCCGACCTTCACTGCCTGATAACCAAGACTGGGGTGATTAAGTACCCGGAACGTTTTCATTCCGCCACACTTTTCTCTCGCGCCGCTGATCTCGTCGATGAATCCCGGAGCCTATTTGCCTCATATCCTTTCCGTGCGTTCCTTTACGAAATCTCTCTCCACCCTTTTGAGATAAGTCATATCCTTTGCGATAACCACGACGGCAAGCACCTCTCCCGTCTTGTCTTTTATGGCAGATATCGAGAGACTCAAATCCTTCTTTGCACAGCAGGATATTTCGAAATTGGTGATCGGTTCGGATTCAATCAGAGAAGCAAATTGATTCGAGAGAAACGCATTGCCGACCACCTGCGTGATATCCTTCCCAACCAGATCATTCCGGGACTTTCCCCAAAAAACCTCCGCCGCCTTGTTGACCAGCCGTATGGTTCCCTCCGGATCTGTCACAAACAGGATATCGTTCATGGTATCCATTATCCTGTCGGCCGCGAAGGCCGGGGTTATATCCACCAATCTGTAGCGGGATATGGTTGTCGATGACAATAAGAGAAAGCCCAGAAACGGGATGTATCCGAACGGATACACGGCCAGCCCGAACTTGGCAAAATAGTCGACTATCGCAACAGAGGCCACGACAAAAGCGATCATGAACGATCTCAACCTCTTGTGCTGCGCGGTCCCGCTCTTGGTCTTCTTATATTCCGAGAAATACTCGTACGCGCATAGAGCCAGTACGCCAAAGAAGAACAATAGATACGGCACGCTGAAGACATCATACTGGGGGTAATATCCCCACTTATAGTGCTTGACTCCGCTTATAACAAGATCCGTTTCCACCGCCAACAACGAAAACAGCATCGAAGCCGCCCAACAGAATCGAACCAGGGCTTTGTTCTGAAGGGCTGTTTGCAGGAATACAAGAGCGAAGTTCAAAATCGCGGCCGGCAAGAATGGCAAGGCAATATAGGCAGCCTTTGCCCACCAGAGAGCGGCCTTCTCATTTGTTGCGGAATACATCCATGAAAAGGCAAACAGCCATACGGATACGATCAAACCTATGAGAAGCAGCAAGCTGCTCAGAAAAGAGAACCTGTCTCGCACAACACGATATAACGAGATGACCAGGAAGGCGCCGGACGATAAGAAAGTCGGAACCGCGTAGGGATTAAGAAAGTAGTTATCCATCCAATTCTATTCTCCAAATTTGTCCGTCCTAAAGTCAATCCTCATGAGGACCCAAACGGATCCGCTTCATCCGGGGAACACTCGCGTTCCGCTGCTTGTCAAAACCTGATTCCGTGCTTAACGCTCACCATTTTTTGCAACAACCGACGGAAACACCTTCTCGATCAACATGGGATGCAATTCTATGATTCTCTCTTGTCGCCTTTCCCTATAACCCTGAGATTCTGTCGCTTAAAATCTATATCATGTTTCTTAAGATTCAGAAGCTCATATCACCTCAAACCGACCTTCATGCAGTTCAAAAACTCCTCGCGCATAAAGATGGTCGGATGAGCCGGCGCTAGTCACCTGAACGTGGATAATCTCAGAGACGCGGTAGGCAAACTTGAATCTTTCACAGTCTGTGGGAATCAAGGACGCAAAAACGCTGTAAGTGCTTGATTTTATTGGCGGTCCCAACGGGATTCGAACCCGTGTTTTAGCCTTGAGAGGGCCACGTCCTAGGCCTCTAGACGATGGGACCGGTTTGGCTGGGGAGAGAGGATTCGAACCCCTGTAAGCAGATCCAGAGTCTGCCGTCCTGCCACTGGACGACTCCCCAAAAACAACAAGAAATTATTATACCATATCGCAAATTGAGATTTGCAATTCCTTACAACCCGTTCTGCCTGTCCAGCCCTTCCCTCATCTTCTGCGACAACTCCTTGCTTGAGCGGCCTCTGCATGTTTGCGTTCGGTAATGGCGAGGTGCAGCCCGATAGCCCTCAAAGGAAGTACGGTTTAATCTCTTTCGGATACCCGTCCGCTGTCAAGCACCTATTTCCAGTCGCGGGATTTAGTTTTCAGGCAGTATTCAGATTGATAGTGATGCGTCTTGACCTTTTACTTCTATCGTCGAGGTAATCACTGCAAAAATTCGGGAAGCAACACCCTGGCTCCTATTCAGTCATTACCTCATCGGACAATTCATTAGTGTCTCCCGGCGCTATCGGGAAATGC
Organism: Thermodesulfovibrionales bacterium; assembly: GCA_035319385.1. Taxonomy (GTDB): domain Bacteria; phylum Nitrospirota; class Thermodesulfovibrionia; order Thermodesulfovibrionales; family SM23-35; genus DYFC01. The sequence goes on along the minus strand of DATHCU010000377.1, from coordinate 617 downwards.
CGGGAGAGAATGACACCGGCTTCTTCAATCGCTCCGCAGAGGGCATCGCAGGCATGTCCGTCCCTGATCCCTTCAGAGACTGTCGAGGCCAATCTGTTCAGTTTTGCCTGGTCGATCTTCTCGTAGATGCCTTTGTCTGCCAGTACCCACACCTTCCTCTCTAGCAGCGATAGGAAGAACAGAACGCCGGTATTCTTTCTTGTGCGGTATAATCCCTTTTCAAAAAAGGCCCTTTCAGCGCGCTGCATGACGGCGTGTTCCTTTCTGGAGAGACTGATAAAAGCCAGCTTGAGGAGGGGCACCTTCTGGAAAAGAGACTTTGCGGGGAAGAAGAGAACAAAACTGATGGGGATATACCACCAGACCGAGAAGTGAAAAAACAGTCCGGTGCATGCCAGCGCCAGCAGGCTGCCAAGGAATATTCCCCCGGCTGCATCCGCCTCGCGATACTGATCACTGCTGTCGACAACCATCACCGCAACCTCGCCGATAGTGCGAGACTCCACATCAGCTGTCGTCGCACTGATCCTTCTCCTTTCATCTTCGGTGAAGAATCTGGATGCATTTGTCGAGTGTCTCATTACCAACCTCCCGAGGCTCCGCCGCCGCCGAAGCCA
>DATHCU010000376.1:0-3391 GCA_035319385.1 Thermodesulfovibrionales bacterium | reverse complement strand
ATAGTAAGACTTGCGGGCTGCCTCTATTATGTTGGCCACTGCGTTCTTCTTCCCGGTTTTGAGCATGCGCATGAGTTCCTCTGGAGAATGGCTCATGAGCTCTTCAACAGTATTGATGCCGGCTTCCCTAAGGCGGTTTGCGTAGACACTCCCTATGCCCTGTACCTTCTTTATCGGCACGGCCGCTGTATCTCTGAGATCAAAGCTCAGAGTTATCTCAGAGCCTTTCTTCGAGAACGCCTCCGACGAGGCGATATAGAAGGTATCGTAAATCCTGGGTAGTCTGCCGAACGGATAAATGGAAGGATTCAGACTTCCATTGCCGTCAACGTCCGTGTCCAGTGGTACATCGTTGCTGAAGGCTGCTTCGGCAGTTGTGCCTTTTCCGCTCTCAGGCCATGGCACTGCGGCCAACGAGAGAAAATCTATCTTTATGTGCGACAAAGGGTCATCGGGTGACAGTTCTCTTTTTACCCTGCACCTGATCCAAAAGCTCTCTTTTCCATGGACCTTCAGACGTTTCGTTGCTCCTGGCATATCTTTTTCCAGAAACAACTCGGCAGCACCGGGCCTTTCGCCGGACAGATCCAGCTTGTCTTTGTTCTCCCTGTGAGATAGTTCGAACTCGGACGGATAATTCTGTCTCAAGTTCAGTCTGTGCCAGCCGGTCCGCCTGTCCTTGTCATCCCCCCAGTATTCCCATTCAACCCGTGTTTCATCTGACAGGACTTTCACCGAGGGGACTGTCCTGACGAGGATGCGTGCCCCACCGTTCAGTTTCAGGTTGTCATCATGGCCCAGATAGAGGATATGTTCCTGCAGGTTCTTCCCTTCGAATAGAGAGAATGCGGTCACCTTTTCTACAGCGCTGCCCGCCGGATGATCGGCTTCGAGTTGATGCTCAAGCGCCAATTCCGACTGGGATACGCCGGAGACAATTGCATACTCTGCGCAGCTGCCTATTAAGAGCAAATCCCCTTTGCTAAAGCCTTCCACGTTCACGAGTGAAATAGTGTTGTCGGCTACGAGTGCGTTATGAAGCAGTGATGTTACAGCTTGCCTGGAAACAGCGCCGGCTATGGTATCCGGGGGGCTCTCATATATGCCGTCAGCAGAGGCAGTTACGCTGTAGGCCTTTATGAGTTGTGCCGGAGTTGCCACGATGCTCCTCTCCGTTTCAAAGACGATATCTTTTGAAGATATCCGGGTCTTCTGCGGCACGAGTACGTTCTTCTTTGTCCCCGCTGAGACGGCAAAAGTGATCGGCGCTGTCGCCGGCCGCGCAGGAAGGAGTTTGAGTCCGAGTCTGTCAAGATAGGCGGTGAACGTCCTTCCCGGGACACGATTCAGTCTCTCGATTACGCTCTCCATGAGATAACTGAATACTTTAGATAAAGCGTAGCCTGCATCCTCTTTATCCGGCGACCATTCAGGCGTATAGAACGGCGCGAGTGATGCTACCTCCCTGAGCAGGGCATCCGCATTCCTCTTGTCTATGTCAGGGGCCTTGATTTCCATCCTATTTCGCATCCGTGAGATAGAAGGGAAAGACCATGTTGAACCGGTTGTTTGTGGTTCGTACTCTATAGTCGATACTTATCATCAATTTGCCCTCGTTTATCTTGTCGTTCAGCGTCTTTACATCCGCCAGTACTATCCTCGGTTCCCACTGATTCAGGGCCTCCCTGACAGTTCTTTCGACAAGAGTGAGGGAAGAGGAGTTTATCGAGGCGAATACAAAATCATGGATCCCGCAGCCGAAGTCGGGACGCATCAGGCGTTCTCCCTTTGCCGTGCTGAGGATGATCCATATCGCTTCGCGTATGTCCTGCTCATAATCGGACATTTCGACATGTCTGCTGCCGTCTGTGGTTACGGGAAACTTCCAGCCTATTCCGAGAAACTCTTTTGACATTCTTATCCTATCTGTACTATCGGACACCCAATCGCGATTGAGTTCGGAGGTCCGCTCTCCGTGATTATATCTCCCTGACGCGTGGCAGGCAGATTGTTAATAAGCACTGTCACACTCCCTAGCGAAACTATGCCTCCGACATGAGGAGCCGGACCCGGATTTATAAGGGGGCACGCATGGAAGTCGGAGGTCGCCCTCCATGCCTGCATTCCGCCTATCAGGACGTTTATGCTGCCCGGCCCTGGACCCAAAGGTGTTCCATGGCTTGTCATGTCTCCAACTCTTGCCGCAGGCGGCATGCTGCCTCCTCAGTTGATCTTCACGATAGCGCCCTGGATAGTCAGGGTGGCACCTGACTTGATTGTCATGGTTGCCCCGGCCTCGATCTCGATTATCTGGGATTTGATTTTGAGCTCCATGGCGCTTTCGATACCGATCGAATTCTGCACAGAATCCATTGTGATCTTGTTGCTGCCTGTCTTATCAACGATCTCGATCTTCTCCTGTCCCGAACTGTCATCCAGAGTGATTGTGTGCCCCGCATTCGTATGTATTTCGATTTTTTCCTGCATCGCCGTATTATTGTCGTTGAAGATTATTTCGTGTCCGCTTCTGGACCTGATCTTTCTGATATTGTTACTGCCGTCGCTGTTTGTTTCGGGAGGGGTGTCAACTCCGTTCCATAAAGCCCCTATCGCAAAAGGACGGTTGAGATCTCCATGCTCAAAGGCGACAAGCACTTCATCTCCGACCTCCGGAAGAAAGAAGGCGCCTCTGCCGGAACCGGCCATCACTGTCGTCATCCGGATCCAATCGGTCTCGTTGCTGTCCGAAAGCCAGGGAAATCTGACCTTTATTCTTCCCAGCCCGTCCGGGTCCTGGTTGTTCGTGACAATGCCCGCAGCGACACCCGATGCACGACCGGAATTCCTCCTGTCAACATTCAGGGCATCGAGGATACTCATACGGCATTCCTTTTCACGGTGAATGACGTCCTGTAACCGCTGCTGTTGATACTGTGAGTCGTTCCCTTTACGTAATACTTACCGGAGAACCTGTCGCCCATTTTTTCGAGCCTGATGCTGACCCCGGTCCTTATCTGTGGGATGCCTATGCATTCTCCATCACCCTCCACAAGGCTGTCGCTTGAACTGTTCAGCTCTGCCCTTGCAATGGAGGATGCATGTTCGTTGGAGTGAACGACCCTGTCCGTTATCACCCGCCTTACAGGGCCACACCTGTCCTCAGCGATCTGGCTGCCGGTCCTCCTCCCGCCCTCCTGCGACCGTTCGCTTCCGGCTGATGCGCGACCGATGAAGGGTTGTGAGGGATCCTGCGGGTTATGTCCTCTCACCTCCACTTCAGAAACAAGTCCGGACGTCCTCATAGCCGGACGGAACCTGATTATGTCCTTCCCCAGTTGCAGTGTCAGGATCTCCTTTCTATCATCCTGGGGCTGTATGAAGTACATTGTCT
>DATHCU010000375.1:0-3132 GCA_035319385.1 Thermodesulfovibrionales bacterium | reverse complement strand
GAGCGCCGCTTCTACTATATCGTCAGGAGTGACGTCGTGGCCTGCTATGTCATTATGTTCCCTGGGGTATTGCGATATCTCGAAGTTCTGGCAGTGTTCGCATCGAAAATTGCAGCCCACCGTCGCGATCGAGAAGGATGTGGAGGCAGGCAGGAAATGAAACAGCGGTTTCTTCTCGATTGGATCGACATTCATAGAAATGACTTTTCCGTAAACAAGGGTGAACAGGGAACCGTCTATGTTCTTCCTCACGTAGCATATGCCGCGCTTGCCGTCTTTTATGTGGCAGTGGTGGGCGCAGAGGAAGCATCTTGCCCCCTTCTCCTCAAGCTTCTCATAGAACATCGCTTCTTTCATAGACAAAATTATATCAGGAAACAATACCGCGTGAAACCCAGCGATGAAGTCTGTTCAAATAGATAGAGCCATCGTAAGGGCTCTGCTTGATTGGACAGTGGTCAACTAGATCATAAACCTACCGCCATTCTTCGGCACGATGCCGTTGCCCTTATATGGCTCCAGTATATTTATCTTGCGATATCAGAGCCGGAAAACCTTGAGCTCTTTTGTTTAAGTGGGTGCATCGGCGGATGCTTCAGGCTTCCTTCTCGCTGCTGAAGGCTTGCACACCGCATCCTACTCCCGCTCCCTGTACTACTTCGATCCTCAGGTTTTATCCGGTCTGAGTATCGCAATTTCTGTTCTTAACTTTAGTATAGCACCACGCGGATATATTTCAAGGGCTGATAACAGAAATAACTGTCGGCCATAGTTTATACGCAACAGATAATGGCCTTTATCAATTCTTATGTTTCAGATTCTGCTATTATCACGCTTTTTTGCTCCCGCATACTTGCAGGACGAAACGGTATTATAGTAACCTGTGAATCAGCAGCGTTTCCTTGAAAAAACAGGCATTCCTTCAATATAATAAGTCATATTTCTAAAAGGAGTGTCCATGAAAAGAATAGTCCTGTCCGTAATAGTATTGTCTTTGGTCTTTGCCTCCTCCGTCTATGCCCAAGGCGGCAACTTAAGGTACTCGATAATGGTCTCGAAGTTCGAGAACCGCTCCAATTGGTCCGGTCAGTGGAATCTTGCGGAAACCTTTGGGGCTGTCCTCACGGACAGCTTGCAGCAGACCGGTAGATTCATAGTCCTTGGAGAAAAAGACATGAGAGCAGAGGCAATGGCTGAACAAGATTTCAATGAATCCGGCCGGACTGCGGGCGGGAAGAAAGCCGTTGTTAAGGGCCAGATGACTCCGGCCCAACTGCTTGTCAAAGGAGAGATAACACACTTCCAGTCGTCTACCACGGGCGGCGGCGGAGGCCTGCGCATAGGAGGTTTCAAGCTAGGCGGTAGCACGGATTCGGCCGAGATCAATGCGGTAATCTATGTGGTGGATTCAACTACTGGGCAGGTTGTCGCATCAAAGAAGGTCGTGGGACAGGCCTCCAGGACCGGACTCGATGTGGGATTTACTGACAGGAACTGGGGTGCAGACCTTGGTGGTTTCAAAAAGACGAATGTCGGCAAGGCCGTTGAACAGGCGATAGACGAGGCTGTTGCGTTCATCAGCACTCAGATAGAGAAGATTCCATGGGAAGGCACGGTAGTGATGGTCAAGGACGACAAGGTCTATATCAACAGGGGCTCCAGAGAGGGCGTCACGCCGGGACAGAATTTTGTTATCGGGTCTGCGGAACAGCTTAGGGATCCCGACACAGGTGAACTTCTCGATACGTCCATCGAAAAAGCCGGAACCGTTGTGATCGAATCCGTAAAAGAGAAGATTTCCATAGGAAGGCCTGTCGAAGGCGCTGATAGGATTCAAAAGGGGATGACGGTGATGCTGCCCGGCCGCTCATAGACAGTGGTCCGGCTGTCGGCAATCTATACAGGAAAGCGAGCGAGGGCGAACCTATTCGGGGTCTATACGAATTCCTTTTCCGAAACAACCTCTTTCTTTATCCTTCCGACAAGTTCTTCCAAGACGGGAAGGACGTAGGTTCTGAATTTCCCGGCGACCAGGAGATACATAATGTCGTCTCCGACATTGAGCAACCCCTCGTTGATCCATGCCCTTACTGCAAATATGCCCTCTTTCTGACTGTATTCCTTTACTAGGGAGTCCAGTTTCTCCCTGTCACAAGTCAGATGCATGCCTTTTACTGCAGATCCATCCTTTGAGGTGGATCTCACCATGCCGTTGTGAACAAGGATCATCCCCAGCCTGTCATAATCAGCGGTCTTCTTTATCTCTGCGATCCATTCTTCAACCATCTTTTTCTCCCGTTCTTTACGTGTTCAGAATCCCCATTCCCCTTCCGGGATGGTATGCCCTCTTAATCGCGTTATTCATAAACTCCTTTGCTTTCCTGACCGCCTCGATGGGAGAATGACCGAGGGCAAGCAGCGCGGCTACAGCCGCTGAAAAGGCGCAGCCCGTACCATGGAATTCACCCCTCAGCTTTTCGGATTCCACACGGTGAAACTCGCCGTCGTAGAAGAGATCGAGAGCTATGTTCTCGAGGTGCCCACCGGTGATGACAACGACATCCGGCCCCATCATCTTCAGCGCCCTGGCCGCTTCCTCCATCTCATCCACAGTCTCTATCATCACCCCTGTCAGCACCGATGCCTCATAAATATTGGGGGTAATCATCTTTGCTATCGGAAATAGCTTCTCCTTCAGGATATCCAATGTGCCTTCATCCATGAGTGTGGTTCCGGATGAAGATACCGTGACAGGATCAATCACAAGATCATGCAGGGAGTATTCCCTTATGTGCTCCGCCAGCGTTTCGACGGTCCTGCCGCTGTAAAGCATCCCTGTCTTGACTGCATCGGGCCTTATGTCCGAGAGGAGGATTCGCAGTTGTTTTTCAAAGGCCTCCTGTTCAAGCGGGAAGATGGAATCCACGACCTCGGTGTTCTGAGCTGTCACTGCCGATATGACTGACAGGCCATGCACGCCAAACGACCTGAAGACCTTCAGGTCCGCTTGCAGTCCGGCTCCTCCCGTGGGATCGGAACCGGCTATGGTCAACGCTGTTTTCATTCTCCTCTTCTTTTCCCGAGAGCTCTTTCGACGGTTCGGATGGCGCAGAACTCACCGCACATGCTGCA
>DATHCU010000374.1:0-3331 GCA_035319385.1 Thermodesulfovibrionales bacterium | reverse complement strand
GCTCATCAACTGAAAGCCCATGGTTCTCTGTCTGGGAATTCCGTGTCGATCAAAAATCAGCACGGTATCCACCGGCACAACCAGATCTTTATTGTCTTTGATCTTCAGTACTGCAGGAGCGGGGATTCTTCTCATTAAAGGCGCGGATTCTCCGGGAAGGGCAGCCTCTTCCGACTGACCGTTGTACATGAAGTTGACGTCGCTGTCGTTGAATCTGAAAATACGGTATGAATGTTCTGATTCGAATCTTACTCCGTACCCTCTCAACGCGGTCGCCGAACCGTCTGGGCCCTGCGTCATGGCAGAATGTCTGAGGTTCTGAAGGTCTCCGAGCAGTTCGCGGGACACCTTGTTTACCCGCTCGGTTCCGACAAATCCCGGACTGACAGCAGCCATGATTATGACTGCAGAGACAATCACAAGCACGACTATGAGTTCTACGAGTGTAACGCCCCTGTCATCCCGAATAAGCCGCCCCGTAAGCATGTCTATATTCGCCCTCCCCGAATTCGTAGAATCGGTATCACGGGAAGATATAATAAGCAATTGCTAACTTTATTTCAAGTGGTCGGGAGGGGTGACCTAGGCCGAATCGTTGGAACAATTCGTGTGAAATGACATATATCCCCAGGTCAAGCCCGAGGATGACGTTCTTAAATGATTGTTTTTGTTCGTCATTCCGCAGGCATTAATCGGGAATCCATCAAGAAGGTTTGTTCTTCAGATACAGACTAACATTTACTAGATCTCAACAGGTCTGACATTCCAGATGTTCTCGGCATATTCCTTAATCGCCCGGTCGCTCGAGAACTTTCCGGAGCGTGCCACATTAAGTATTGCCATTTTCGTCCATTTCTCCTCATCTCTGTAGGCTTCCACGACCTTTTCCTGGCATTCGACATATGACTGATAATCCGCAAGGACAAAGAATCTATCGTGCTCCAGGAGGGAGCGGACCACGGGATAAAACAACTGGGATTCCCCGGGCGAGAAATACCCTTCTGAGAGCTGCTTGAGGATCTTCCTTATTTCCTCATTCTCCTCATAGTACTTATGGGGGTTGTATGATTTCCGCAGTTCGCAGATCTCCTCGGTGGTATGACCGAAAAGAAAGAAATTCTCAGGCCCCACCTCTTCACGAATCTCGACATTTGCTCCGTCAAGGGTCCCGATGGTCAGGGCGCCGTTCAGGGTGAACTTCATATTTCCGGTGCCCGATGCCTCATAACCGGCTGTGGAAATCTGCTCCGACAGTTCAGCCGCAGGTATAATGCGTTGTGCCAGGGAGACTCCGTAATTCGGGACAAAGATGACCTTCAATTTCTCACTCACCGCAGGGTTTGCATTGATAGCGTCACTCAGGCAGTAAATCAGTTTAATGAATAATTTGCAGATGTAATACCCCGGAGCAGCCTTTCCGGCAAAGAGAATAGTACGGGGAACGAATGTATCGTCCGTCCTTCCCTCCGATATCCTGTTGTAGAGCGTAATGGCGTGCAGTATGTTCAGCAACTGCCGCTTATACTCGTGCAGTCTCTTGATCTGACAGTCCAGAAGAAAAGAAGGGGTGATCGATAGATCAGACGTCTTTGCGAAGAAATCCGAGAGCGCAAGTTTGTTCGTCCTTTTTACCACGCGGAACCTGTTGCAAAATTCTGCGTCCTCAGCCAGGGGTTCGATCTTCCTGAGTTCATCAAGATCTCTGATCCAGCAGTCTCCGATTGCATCCGTAATGAGTTCTGCGAGGTCCGGATTTGCCTCCAGGAGCCATCGTCTGATAGTGATGCCGTTTGTCACATTCTGGAACTTCTCGGGACACAACCTGTAGTAATTTCGAAAGACCTCCGACTTCAGTATATCAGTATGCAGTCTGGAGACCCCGTTCACGGTATGGCTTCCGATTATCGCGAGCCGGGACATATGCACACGCCGGTCTCCGTTTCCCGTAATGATCGACATCTGCCATTTCTGTTCAGGCTCATCCGGGAAAGTCTCTGCTACCTGGATGAGAAAACGCCGGTCAATTTCCTGTATGATCTGGAGATGGCGGGGGAGGAGATATCCGATAAGCCCCTCGGTCCACGTTTCGAGCGCCTCCGGGAGAACTGTGTGATTTGTGTATGCAAACGTCTTTCTCGTGATCTCCCAGGCATCGTCCCACGGAATACCGTCATCGTCAACGAGTATCCTCATCAGTTCTGCTATGCCTATTGAAGGATGCGTGTCGTTAAGTTGTATCGCGACTTTCTCGGGGAACTCTTTGAAAGAGGTATGGTTCTTCACATACCTTCTTATAATATCCTGAATCGTCGCGCTCGCGCAGAAATACTGCTGTTTCAGCCGAAGCTCCTTGCCGGCAAGGGTCTGATCATCAGGATAGAGCACCTTCGAGATGGTCTCGCTGCTGCTCTTGTCCTCGACAGCCTTGATGTAATCCCCGCTGTTGAAATATTCCAGATTGAATTCTCTCGAAGACTTGGCAGCCCAGAGCCGGAGTGTGTTGACCGTATCGTTGCGGAATCCAGGGACCGGATAATCGTACGCCATTGCGTAGACTTCATCCGGATTGACCCATTCCATCCGGAATCTTCCGCCACCCCCGCTCACCGTATTGACCTTTCCGTAAAAATGCACCGGATAGATGACCTCGGGCCTGGGGAATTCCCACGGATTCCCATATCTCAGCCAGTTATCAGGCGCCTCCACCTGGTAACCGTTCCTTATCTTCTGCATGAAGATGCCATACTCGTATCGAATTCCATAACCATAAGCCGGATACTGGAGGGTGGCCAGTGAATCGAGGAAGCACGCGGCCAGTCTTCCCAGTCCGCCGTTTCCCAGCCCCGCATCCCATTCGTATTCGAGTATCTCTTCATAGCTCAACCCGAGCACGTCCACAGCCTTGCCGTAATCCTCGGGCAGATCCAGATTGATAATGTAACTGCGCAGGAGCCTTCCAAGCAGGAATTCCAGTGATAGGTAGTACACCCTTTTCACATCCTTGTAGTAATACTGCTGCTGGGTGTTCATCCACTGTTCTACGAGATTCTCGCGCACGGACATGACAACGGCATTGAACTTATCCCTCGGCGTCGCGGAGAACTTATCCTTGGCAAAAGAATACACAAGGTGATCGAGGAGAGACTCATGAAAAACCTTAATATATCGGGTCATAAAACCGCCTTATCAAGAGTCAGTTTGCACCTGAAAAATATTATACCATTAAGAAAAATTATGTTTATTATAAATTATTAAACATTATCAATCTATTGAAATTATTTATAAATAATTGTACAATTCACTCATTGACTTTAAAATCATTTTTTTATAT
>DATHCU010000373.1:0-6246 GCA_035319385.1 Thermodesulfovibrionales bacterium | reverse complement strand
GAGAGTTTGTTCGACTTATAGCCGACATTCCTCTCAGTGAAATCTCTGATGGGTATGGCGTATGCAGAAAATGCAGTTGTAACCGGAGCGCCACGAAATCCCACGATATGTTTCTGTTCAATCCTCTCCTCTGTTGAGGTTTCTTCGATAACAACACTGCCCGCATTGTTCACACTCAACTTTACAAGCCGCCCGCTCAGGACCTTCAGCTGTCCGATGGTATCGGGGTCGTAGCAGACGGCAAAGAGGACTCCCGCATTCCTGGCACGGATCGCCAGATGGGACAGCGCGTCAATGTCCGACGGAGTAATAATTGCAGCTACACCTTGAGGTATCTCCTCATCTCCTCTTATCTTGTCTGCCACAATTACAGAGGGCTTTTCGAAATACATACCCTGAACCGACTTCAGGCTGTCGAGCGACTTCACTTCTCCTGTACCACGTCCTCTGCTGATTATCTGCCAGTTGCCGAGGCCGGCGCTCTTGCGAAGAATAGGGTCAAAGTACCTCAGGAGAGTGGACAACACGAACTCCGGCCTCCCCCTGAGCACTTCCTCGCTGAAGAGATTAATGGACCACGAATCCGCATGGAATGCATTGCCAAGAAATTCTGCCTTGGGCTGAATAAGGTTTTGGAACTGATCGACAAAAGACCCTATCGCACGCCTGATGCGCTCCAGGACGGATTCTGCATGAAGAGACCATTCTCCCTCAAAGTGCGGCATGACCCTCAAACGCTTCCAATGGGTCAGGATATATTGAAACTCGGTATCTTTGCCCGAAAGGCAGAGGTTTTCAAGCACGAGCTCTGTCCAATTCACCAGCAGCTCGCCGGTCAGCTGCTGCCCGATGCTCCGTTCAACAACGGTCCGCAAAAATTCCTCCAGCGCGATATCCAGAAAGAGAAGATCCCGCAGGTCATAGGGCGGTCCTGTCAGACGGCCGGCCAGATAAAGACGCGACAGTGTTATCTTCTCTATGAGAGGGGTTGCATCCTGATCATTCTGGTGAGTCCAGATGAAATCCATGCGGGCATGCATGTCCTGGTCAAACAGGCGCCTCGCGGACTGTATCGCTATCCCGAGATCAGCGCCTGCATGCACCTCCTTCAGAATGCCGAGAAAATGTTCGAAGTCGCGGATAAGGGCATCCTTCAGATAGGGCACGAAATCAGGAGTAGATCGAATGGGCCGCTCGAAACTCTCGAGACGTTGCTTTGTTATACCGCCCTGTTCGAGCTTCTGATAGAACCTCTGAAGATTGCCGTCGCTCCTTAGAAATTCGAGATATGCCTCACAAATGACCATATCGTCGGGGGTAGTATTATTGTGAAGCTTCTGATGCCACTCTTCCATGAAATGGCCGGACACCTCTTTGATATTGTGCCGGTGCATTATATTCAGCACCTCATCCCGCACCCTCTGCGCATTGCTCCCCCTGCCAAGAGTCGAAATGATAAGCCTGAGCAAGCCGCGCTCAGCCTCTGCTTTTGCGTATCGGTCAGCAAGCTTCAGAGTAAGCCGGTCCACGGCATGCCCCAGTTCCCTGGGTTTCGTATTATAGTTCCGTTGCCAGTCCAGTTGACGGATGGCAGAATATCGGAGCCACACGAAGAGTAGGGCCATCCCTTCAGAATCGTTTATCTTCACCTTGTCCATCAGATCATAACAGAGATCGAAGCGGTGCATCAGAGTCCACGAACTGCGGCCCATCTCCTTGTCGATGATTTCACCGGCCAGACTGTCGAGTTCGGCCTCGCCCAGAGATAACCGACGAGATTTCGGGATTTCACCGGATGGGATCTCAATCCTGTAATTGCGTCCCGTGTTGTTATCCCAGCTGCCTTCTTCAGGAAAGAATAGTACAAATTCGAGGAGAGGAAACTTCATAGAAAGATCAAGCTTAACTACTATCTCTTTGTGGCCTTGCCGGGGGAGAAAAGGTGACCGAACCGCAGAATGGTCAAACGGCTTGCTGCCCTCGGGCCAGAGAGGCTGTGGCGGCATCGTCCATGGCGAAGAGAGGCCGCGGCGAAGTCCCCAATGCAGGACACAGGCGGCGTTGCCCTCAAGCCGGAGTCTTATCTCAGCAGCATTGTCAAGAATACTTCTGTCAACGCGGATTTCGATGCCGCTTTTCGTTGATATCGTAAGTTCATCCTGCATTCGGCACGTCCTTCTTAAATTGGTAAACAGCGATCAACTGCCCGGCAAGTCCTTATGTGATTACCTCATTCCATTATATTATGTTTGTTGAGCATTGAGAACCAATGCAGGGCTTTTTTGAGTTTTTGCCCGGCTGCTGAAAATTCTTGTACGAGGTCGCTGAGGAGAGATATGGCGAGCCGTATCTCCCCATTGCCAGAGCGGGCACATTGCGCAACCCGAAGTGCGAATCCCATAAAAGGGGGCGTTTGCGACAGCGCATGATTCATGATACTCTTTCATTAAAATGTTTCGGAGCACATACCCTTGAATTTCGGAGGTAAAACCAGATGGCAGAGGTCTATCATGCCCTCGGACTGAATATGCATCAGCCGTTGGGAAACCTTATCTCGCTTCACAATTCAGATGAACGGTGGGAGGCCAGGCAGATACTCTGGTGTTACGACCGGCCTACCCGCGTGATCGAGGGGTATGAGGATATTGCGCGCCTTCATATGAGTTTCTCCGGAACGCTGCTCAAACAGTTCGAGGACCCGGCTATAAGGGAGACCTTCTGTGACGTCGTGGATATCGGGGATTTCCTTAATCGTTACAGGAGATCCAATATCGAATTCGTGGGAAGCGGGCTCTATCATCCGGTTTATCCCCTTACGCCTAAGTGGGACTGGGACGCCCAGACATCATGGTGGATGGGCCTCGGCAGGCATCTGCTCGGCAGAGAATGGTTTCAGGGATTCTGGCCTCCGGAGATGGGATTTTGCATGGAGATGATCCCGATGCTCAAACGACATGGGTACAGGTACGTGCTTGTGGATTCGTGGTACATCAAGCCGAAGCGGGAGATGCGCTGGGAGGAGCTCCGCTACCGTCCTCACATCGCCCGGTACGGCGGAGAGGAGATTATCGTCGTCCCAAGAGACAGGGAACTCTCCGATGCCCAGCAATCCGGACTTGACCCGGGGTGGTTTCAGCATGAGGTTTATGAAAGGACGAAACACTGCGACTTCCCAGCCTTGGTAACGACGTGGACCGATGGGGAAAACGGGGGCTGGTTTCGAACAGTCCATGTCGACGGCGGATTCTGGGGATATTTCTATCGCACCATTTTGAACCGCTATAGAGCTGGCACACTCGGGTTTACTCCCACGCACATAAGTGAATACCTCGAGAAATATCCGCCTGTAGAAGAGGTGGAAGTACATCCCGGGGCATGGAACACCGGACATCACTGGGGAGGGGATTTTGCCCAGTGGACAGGCTCTCTGCTACAGAAGAAGGGATGGGACGAAGTGCGAAACTGCAGCGCATACTACCAACAGGTAAAACGTGCGTTTGATGAACTGGCACACCTCTCACAAAATGCGGACGAGGTGCGTGACATGATTACCCGGGCGTACGACTGCCTGCTGGTTGCGGAAACCAGCTGCAACTTCTACTGGGGAAGCAGCTGGGTGCATCGCTCGTTTGACGACCTGGAAAGGGCCTACAGTCTACTTGATACGGCGATGGATCAACTCAAACAATGATTTCCTTTAAGTGTGCTGAAGCGTGAACCTGGCCAGGAGTCGCTTTACCGAGAACTTTGGCCGGGTCAACTCTCTTTGTTTCGATAGATGGATATTCGATTCCGGCATGCTGTTTCTATCGGACAGGAAATGGTGGGGAGACCAGGGACTCAGGAGCCGCTGGCATAACGGGCTTGATCTCCAGAGGTATGCCTCGGATGGCGATGCTGTCAAGGATCTGGAGCATGGCATGAAGGTTCCAATGATGTTCGACGGCAGCGTTGTCAGAAGAATAAAGGACTTTCTCGGAGAGACTTTTTTTGCTGTTCATGAGATCTTTGATGGAGACTCACAGTTGTTTACAATCTTCGGCCACCTTCAGCCGGCAGATTGTTTCCATGAAGGCGTATCTCTGAGCGAAGGGGATGTCTTTGCAGCTGTCTGCGGGACAAGCAAAGCTGGTGTGCCTGCCCATATTCATCTGTCAGCTGCCCTGATCCCCAGGGAAATACGCGTGGAATCCCTTACGTGGAAGATCGTTGACAACGATGCCAGGATACGCTTTATAGATCCTCTTGATATTGTTTGAAAGCCGTGTGAAAAGGATGCATCACCTTCTCTCGTGCCCGCCGGAAGAACCTCGGTTCCCTGAGGGCGGAGAAGCGGATCTGCCGCCTGACGGACTTCCAAACGATCTCCCCTGTGAAGGCACGCTGAACGGTCTGGTCCCTGACTGTCCTCTGAAGGTCCTGCCCGTTGAGGGCGGGCTGAACGATCTGCTGCCGGAGGGTGCTCTAAACGATCCTCCCTCCGAAGGCGGGCCGGATGACCTTCCTGCCGGTATTCTGAAATTTCTGTTGGATGAAGGCGTGCTAAACGTCCTCCCGCCAGAAGGTGTTCTGAACGATCTCCCTCCTGAAGGCGCATTAAAGGATCTGCCCGCAGGCGTCCTGAATGTCCTGCCGGTAGCAGGAGGATTAATTCTGTTACGGTTAAATACGGATGTAGGCGCGTTCCTGACACCCAGGGAGAGAAAACGGCCCGTTTTCGGGGCACCTATACCTGCAAATGTCCTTCCATGAAATCGGTCAACTGGGTCGATCCTGTGAACCCGGTGATGACTGAAATCATTGAAATGATTAGAAATGAATTCGGTCCTGTGATGAAAGTGTACAGATCTGTGAAAGTCGTTTAATATAAAGAACCCCGGAAACCAAAAATCGAACCACCAGAAAGGATACGGGACCCACGAATAAAGATAATAATAGTCTGGAGGTGGCGCATAATAGGTGACCACCGGCGGCCCTTGTTCGTAGTAATAATTGTTGATCACAGTCGTCTCGGGATATTCAGTGCCCGGGTTGAGTTCGTGGGTTTCACCGGGCTGGTATCCTCTGATCTCAAGATCCAGGGTGGCTTTCACATTCTGAAATCTTTTCAAGGCCTCATCCCTGCTTAACGGCAATTTGTGCGAATCCGCAGCATCGCTTACAGATTGCTGTATCTCGCCGGTTATGTCCGGCGTTACCGGGTAGTCTGCAATCCATCCGTTTCGCGGCGAGATGCCGACCGAACCCAATATTGTTTCGGCCTCGGATTCATCCGAAGTTGTGCCCAATCCAAGTTCCCTGACAAGTTCTACGGCAAAGTCACCTTCACGCACCAACGGTTGTTCAATGGGAGGTGCCTGAGATGCGGACGGCTGCGCCTGGGCAAAGGCCAGAGCGGGAATCAGCAAGATGATAAGAGCGGCTGAAGAGATCTTTATGTTCAGAAACATCTTCATATTTCATATCTCCTTTTCATGCGGGCCTAACCCTTCATAACGAAGGCATGCGCGGTGAAGCACCATTCATGCTAAAGCAATAAAGGTGCCAAAACACAACTCTCGGATTATTATGCCTTTTCTCTGATAAGCGGATTGTATTGACGGACAGAATTCCTCTAAGAGAGAAAGAGTACCCTAAAAAAGGGAAGGAATCGCGCGGGTCGCATTCGAGGATGTATGGAAGGCGTCCCGAACAAATACGCCCTTATTTGAAGCGGAACCAGCAGCCATATACGGTGTGGTATGCAGCAGTGCAAAGCGGCCTTTGCTGTTCAAAACGATCAAGCCGGCGGTCCCGCCAAGCCTCAGCAGTCTCGTTAAGGAAGATTGGACCGCCCTTAGGGGAGTGAGAGTCGAGAGGTTCATACATATTTCTTTTGCAAGAGATAGCCGTATGATGTATTCTCCCATCCCGGTGCATGAAACCGCGCCGAGAGAGTTGTCGGCATATGTGCCGGCCCCGATTATCGGCGTGTCGCCGACCCTTCCTGGGAGCATATTTGACACGCCTCCCGTTGATGCTCCTGCTGCGACATCGCCGTTTACGTCGAGCGCGACGGCGCCGACCGTCGAAAAATATCTTTCGTAGAGCCTCATGAATTTCTTTTGCTTCTCCAATCTCCTCCTCGTTTTTTCTATCAGATGCCGGTCGGGTGGGGGGAGCAGGGGCAGTCCGCTGCCCACTGCGAGGTTGTAAGCGCCGTTGTTGGTGAGCATCACGTGAGGAGAAGCCATGACGAGTCTGGCC
>DATHCU010000372.1:0-3325 GCA_035319385.1 Thermodesulfovibrionales bacterium | reverse complement strand
CCCGAAAGGCGTTGAACAGACGGCATCCTGCGGCTCCGGTTTCCCACCGAGAATACGGGTGCAGATGCAGCTGTCGCGCTTGACCGTGAGCCTGCACTCTGCCTTCAAGAATTCATCGCTGAATCCCGCAGAAGCTTCGTAAGGAATGTTTCCATAGGAGTCGATGACTCTGAGGCCTGCAGAATCGCACTGGCTGTAATTCTTGATCAGATCCAGGATAGTGGAAAGATATTCGCTTCGTGAGGGTGTATCCGCAAACAATCGGAGCAGCATATTAACGAGTTTTGTTCGATGCTCCGATTCTTTCCGGTCTGTTATGTCACGTGAATTCACAACGATCCGGCCGATGGAAGGATTGCCGGACTGATTGCTGAAAGTGGATTCAAGTATTTTGTATGAACCATCCTTACACATGACGCGTGATTCCGCGGTGTGTGAGAGTTCAGGCTGCCGGATCGAATTGTCGAAGGTATCTGTCACGCTCCGGGTATCCTGCGGATACGTAATCTCAAAGACATTCTTCCCGATCAGCTCCGGGGGCGTCCACCCGAGTGCGCGCTCAACAGAGGGGCTTATGTACGAAATTGCCCCGTCCGTTTCCAGGAGGGCGATTATGTCCGAAGAATTCTGTACGAGAGAGCGGAAGCGCTCTTCACTCTGAGCAAGGCCGGCTATGAACTGCTGCAACGAGTCCGCGAAGGAATTCACGGCATGGTAGAGGAATCGAAACTCGTCTTTTACCGCGTTCTCCTGAACGCGGACGGAGAGGTCTCCTCCCTCCATTTTGTTTGCCGCGGCAGCAAGTGTAATTATCGGGGAGACTATCTTCTTCGAGATGTACCAGGTGATTACAGCGATGGAGAAGAGGGTTATCAGCATGCCCACAAAGAGCATCGTGTTTCGGGCAGCATTTATGTCCCTGAGCACGGCGGATTCCGGCATTTCATATACCACGGTCCAGTGTCGGCCTTTGTTATTGGGATCGAAATAGATCTTATGAAAACCCCCGACATGTCCTTTGTGATAATCAACAAAGGCGTCCTTTGTCCCTATTGTCTCCGCCAGCAGCGGATGGGAATTCTTAATGGTGTAATCGACCCCAAGCTCGGATCCGAACTCTTTAGTCTCGTCGGGATGTACAAGGAAGTAGCCGTTTTCATCGACTAGATATTTCTTTGTTCCGTCCGTTCCGGGGGTGATAGAAGAGAAGAGACTGTTTGCGTAGAGATTAACTATGATGATCCCCCTTACTCTCCGCTTGTTATCAAAGACGGGCGTGGAGATTCTGAACTGGGGGTTGTGTGGCCTCATGATCCGGTTCTGCTTCCTGGCGAGGGTAATGTCTGAGTAGTAGACTTCGCCCGGTTTCAGGCGGACCGTCTCTCTGAAATAAGGGTAACCGGACCTGTTTTCGAGTTCTGCTCTTTGGCAGATCCTGACACTGTCCCCCGCCCTGTCGGCCCGTATGATCTCATTTCCTTTCTCGTCGATATAGCGCATATACGCATAGGACGGATGATTCTTCAGGGAAGAGGCAAATATTCCCTCCGTACAAATGCGCCAGAAGTCCGCTGTCTCTCCGCTAAGCGGGTCTCTGTTTCCGTTGTCAATCGCAATGATCATTCTCCGGACGACCGGAGTGTCGGCAATAGAGATCAGATCTGCTTTCCCTTCAGAAATGTCACGGCTTATCTCCCCGCTATCCCTGGCTACAGCCTCCTGTATGTTCTGGAGCTCTTTTCTTATAGCCAGTGATTTGGCCTGAAAGTAGGTCGCGAATCCCATCAATAAGAGAACCGATAACAGCAGAGCGCCGAGACCGATTGTCGTTTTAGCCCTGAGTCCCATCTGCTGCCGGCACCGGGTGTGGATATCTCTCTTATTCATTCGAAAAAGTGATATGGATATTCGATTTGCCCGAGGTTTGTAATGACAGGTCTGCTCATCATCTGCATAACGATGAGGGCAGGCACAACAGGAAAGCATTTAAACGCGAGGTGAAACGAGTCATGTTCACCTGGCGGCACCTTCCACCCGATGCGTAATCCGGATGAGAGTGCCGCAAGACGTGTTAAAGGTGCACTAAAGTATCGCATAAAGGCTTTCCTGTCACGTCAGCCCTTCCATTATGGAAACTTTTTGCAAAGATAGGTTCCATTCTCATCCCTTTCCCCGGAAGAAAATTTGCATAAGCACGAGACACTGATCACCTAACGTACAGTACATGCACTGCTATATTGATTATTTTACTTTCTACTGTGAAATCTTTATATCAGGAAATTCCTGATTTTATAAGGGGGCACTGTGCATGGAGAAGAACGAATGAAGTCTCGGGCCGCACAAAACAGAAGGGACAGACGATGTCTGCCCCCGCGCTTCCAGCCCGAAATTTCGATGTTGTTAGCAGGTCAAACTTTATACTTCAATCTCGGCAACGACCTCGCGTGTGAAGACGAGTTTGCCGTCATTATAGTCGACTTCAACCGTATCGCCTTCCTTAAATGTCTTATCAAGGATTCTCAGGGCCAGCGGGTTCAAGATTTCCCTTTGTAATGCCCTCTTTAAAGGCCGTGCCCCATAAACGGGGTCGAATCCTGTCTCGGCAAAATACTCCTTTGCGCCATCGGTAAGCCTTACGTCCACATTCTTTTCCTTTATGAACCTCTTCATCCTGTTGACCTGTATCTCGACGATCTGTTTGAGGAGTTCCCTGGTCAGCGGATTGAATATGATGATCTCATCCACACGATTCAGGAATTCAGGCCTGAAGAATTCCTTAAGGTCCGTCATTATCTTTTCCTTCAATTCTTCATTGGAGCTCACCCAATAGGCGGACGGCTTTCTCGCCCTTTCGGCCAGCATGTCCTGGATATGGGCGCCTCCTATGTTCGATGTCATTATTACGACCGCATTCCTGAAGTCCACTGTCCGTCCGTGGCTGTCCGTCAGCCTTCCGTCATCAAGCAACTGCAGGAGGAGGTTGAAAACCTCGGGATGGGCCTTTTCCACCTCGTCGAACAGGATGACCGAATAGGGCTTCCTCCTGACAGCCTCGGTGAGCTGGCCGCCTTCTTCGTAGCCGACATATCCGGGAGGCGCCCCTATCAGTCTTGATACAGTATGGCGCTCCTGGTATTCAGACATATCGATGCGAATTATTGCGTTCTCGTCATCAAACAGGAATTCGGCCAGGGTCCGCGCAAGCTCTGTCTTTCCTACTCCAGTCGGTCCCAAAAAGATGAAAGACCCTATCGGTCTGTTCGGATCCTGTATTCCGGCGCGTGCCCGCCTCACGGCATTCGCAACTGCATCAATGGCCTCGTCC
>DATHCU010000371.1:0-4970 GCA_035319385.1 Thermodesulfovibrionales bacterium | reverse complement strand
CCTGAGCCTATCGATATCCGCTATTCTGGCTCCCATCTCCTTATATGCGTTAACAACGTCAGGCATCTTCTTAATCGAATCGGAAAGCTTGTCAGCCAGGCCGGTTTCCTGGGCATAGGCAGAAGGGATAAACTCAAAGTGCAGGAGACTCTGGGACTTCCCAGCAGGTTTCTTATCTTCAGGCTTAGCGGGCGGGGTCGCGCCGGGATTCATCAAGTCCTTTTCAAGGCTCTTGTAGGCCTCTTTGACATCTTTCTCAGGGAAGTAGATGTTGACGGTGATGACAGCACACGAAACCAGCAAGAAAACAGCACTCGCCAGAAATAACTTCATCCTTATCTTCCTCATATGATTCCTCCTTTGGTTGGTAATAAACTCAATAATATCGCCATGCTATTGTTTGTCCTTCTGCGCCCTTTGGGCGGCCTCCGCGATAGTCCACATCAGGTGGTCGATGGAGATCCTGTTATTGTACGGGGCCACCTTTACAGACAGATCGGTCATACCGAAAAAATTCTTGTTCGAAATCTCGAGCTGCCTGAATATTATGAAACCGTCCTGCAGGTAAAGGCTGACTATGCCTTTGTCGAATTTCCTGTCCCCAAGATATGTCTTGAGTGAGGGACCCCCGATCTTCTGCAGGAATTCCCTGCTTATTTTTGTCTGTTCTCCGGCAGTGGCAAATGTCCAGAAATCGGCCTTTCCGATGAGGTTCGAAAGTCCGCTCCCTGTCCCTTTCAGTGCAGCCACCCCATCGACCTTTCCCGAAATATAGCCTCTGATCGGCTCGATCGAGTCGCAGAATCTTCTGAGGCTGAGGTCCTCCAATATAAACCCCGCCCTGTAATTGAGGCCCTTTGAGAAATCGAAAAAGGCCGTTCCTTCTACTTTGCCTCCTGATATGTTACCACTAAAGTGTTTTATGTTCAAAACACTCTCTTCCTGCCTCAGACGGATGTCAATCTTCTCAAGAAGCCTGAATCCGTAGCCAGCCGAGCCAATGGTAATTCTGCTGCAGCCGTCGCAGTCTTTCATATCGGCAAACGATCTTTTCAGGCTGTTGAACTCCGGCTTGTCGAAGACGGGGAATTGTATCGAAGGCCCTTTCGAATCCGTATTTGCCGTCTTGTGGAAGACGAGAGGCAATGTCCCGTTCACAGGACCTATAGAGAACTCCTTGTTTTCCCCGGCGACATCCAGATCTTTGAGGGTCAGAGAACTATTAATCTTTATGTCTCTGTCAGTATATTGTACAACGGCATCGGATGCCAGAAAACCATCAAGGCCTGCATAGAGAAGCTTGTCAGGGAAGAGGTCCCAAAAGGCATCCCGAACGTCTGCAACCCCCACTTCGGGGAGTACCATCTTCATCTGAACCGACCTCGTTTTGCGCAGCGCATCAACCGCTCGTGCATCCACCGAGCATGATACCTTCCCAGCCTTGGCGCGAATGCCCGCAACAATTGTATTTCCGTCAAATCCGATGCGTGAGTCTATTGAGACTTTTTGCACGAGATTCTTTTCTCCTTTGGACACAGAGACGTCTCTCAGAAAAAACCCGCCGTGCAGTACGGGCATGGACTTAATTGACTTGCCTGTGACAAGCAATCTGTCTGAGGCGGCAATTCCGCCAATCTTAAGACCGTCAGGCAGTTGAAAGGACGAAAGATCCAGCCGGCTGATCTTCATCTCAGCCTCATAGTCCGGAGATTTCGTTAAATCCCTTATGGCAGCCTTCGCATGGACCGACAGAATACTCCCTGCATCTACGGTAAGGTCCTTGATAAACAGGGTGTTGTCACTGGAATGCACGGCCCCGTCCAGCTTCGTCGAGATCGCCTGCAACTCTCCTTTCATAAATGGCAGACTGATATTCTTGATGTCAAGAGCTGCAGCAAATGTAACCGAATTTCCCGTTTGGCCGCCGGCGGACAGACGCATCGTGAGCTTCGATCTGCCGGTGTCTATGTTGTATCTGCCAAGAGTTTCCTTGAAATAAGAGAGCGCGATATCTTCAGAGGACACGGCGACCGCAAACTCCTTAGGATCGCTCTTGAGAAAAGCCCATCCTTCGACCGATATTCTGCCTCCAAGGTATGAAGCGGTCCCGGTCACCACGGACTTGATGCCGGGCTCGGAAGAGAGAGACCTGATACGGAATTCAACCTTCTCAACTCCTGACAGACTATCTGCAGTGCTCCTGGCAAGCAGCGGTGAGATCTCTCCTGTGTAAGAAATCCTTCCTGAATGAACGGCAAAATCATCGACACGGTATTTGAGCGTAGATTTCTTCCTGAAGAAACTGACAAGTTTCTCCGAGACATTGAGCCTTCCTTCCTTGTCTCTGATGATCGTCAATTGGGGAGAAGAAACCGCGATTTCCCTGAAATTGAGCCGGCCGCTCATAAGGTCGGCCATCTCGATCTTCATGGAAAGATGAGGTATGCTAAGGAGGTTGCCGGGCGCAAAACCCTTAGGATTTCCGACCACAATATTATCAAGGTCAACCCTGCCATTTGACACCGACAGGTTCTCGATATCCACTCTCTGTCCTATGAAGTCGGCGGACTTACCGGCTATCATCTTGGCGAGTCTCTTCTGAAGGTCCCGATGATAGAGATAGCCAGTAATGAGGATAATGACAAAGACAAGGAATACTGAAGCAGATACTATCTTTAGAGCCCGTCTGCCCTTTGGTGACATGAGATTATTGTATCACAGGACTCGGAGACCATAACGAAAATCGGGGTAGACTGCACGAAATGACGAGGCTTCGGAATATCCTTGAGACCTTACCCTCTGTGTTCTGCAGCGTGGCTGCCGGTCATCCATTCCACGGCCTCGCCATAGTTTCTGAAAACGTGAACTTCTTTATGAAGGCTGGGCACGAGTGTGCGATAGGCTTCGTAAACGCGTGCCAGGCCATATGCAAAGGGTGAGCCCACCACTATTGCCAGCCTGGTTTTGAGTCCCTGGACATCGCCCTCTGCTGCTACCTTAACGAGCATCCTCAGGCCTTCCGTGCTCAGTCTGTAATCGCTTGCTCCACTGAAATCCACAATCTCGTTAAAACCGTGGTAATTGGGCCGGCTTCTTATGTCCTGTTGATACCTTCTGAGGGCATCGATAAGTTCACGATCCGTGGCCTCTCCGGACCAGGTCGTGACAATGAGTCTTGCATGCTCGTCTATTCTGTGCAGTGCCGGCATATCTTTATAATGAAAAGCACAGCTAGTCTCATTTCGTTTCACTTGCAGCATAAACATTATATCAGGTTTCTCCAGGGTGAGCTACCGGAAGTTGGCTATCGGTCTGTTTCTTCCCGAACGACAGATCTCAATACAGACTCCAGGGGGAAGAGCACTGCGGAATCCGCAGCAGAGTGAACTCATCAGTTGCACGATGCGAAGGGCAGACATAACAAAAAAGCTTTTATACGCGACATGAAATCAGACATATTACCTGACGTCACTTTCAGCCTTGGGTGAATTTCTGATTAACGCATGAGAACATGAGTTCAGGGTACATCAGGGTTCGCATAAAAGCTTTTTCATCATATCTGCCCCTCAAACGGAGAAAGTTTCTTTGCAGCGTCAGGGTAAGGTGTCAGTATAACTCTCTCAGGGCTTTCGCCAGTCCGGACGGCTGTGACTCCTGGCTTACGAGAGGGGTGACTTTTATTACGGGATTTCTATCTTCAAGGATAGGACGGATGTTCCTGTAGAAGATCCCGATCGGGATTCGGTCTCCCCATTCAAGCGATCTTTTGAAAGCTTCGACCCTATCTTCCGGATTGTATTCCTGCTCGATGTGATAGACCCTTTGCCTGTACCATTCATAGGTGTTGATCTTGTTAAATGACACGCAGGGTTGGAGTATATCCAGCAAGGAAAACCCTTTGTGATTCCATGCCGCTTTCATAAGGTGCCTCAGGTGTTCTCCATCGCCTGCAAATCCCCTTGCGACAAAACTGCAGTCCAGGGCAACCGCCAAAGCCATGGGGTTGAGCTGCTCCGAGAAGACACCGAAGGGTTGATTCTTCGTGACCATTCCCTCCATGCTTGTCGGTGACGGCTGTCCTTTTGTGAGTCCGTATATCTGGTTGTCATGCACAAAGAGTTTTATGTTAACGTTCCGTCTTATCGCGTGCACCAGGTGGTTGCCGCCTTCGCCATAGCAGTCTCCGTCCCCGGCAACAGCGATTACGTGCATCTTGTGGTTGGCAAGTCTTATCCCGGTAGCAACCGGGAGTGTCCTGCCGTGAAGCCCGTTGAAGGTGTTGCATCTCACGTAATGCGGAAATTTTCCGGCCTGGCCTATGCCTGAAACGATGGTGAACTCATGCGGCTTGACGTCGAGTTCAACCATGGCCTCACTGAATGTCTTCAGGATGGCGAAGTTGCCGCATCCCGGACACCAAGCCGGGGTCTGTCCCTTATAATCCTCTAATGCAGTCATCTATCTCTCTCAAAAGGGCCTCCACGGTAAAGGGCCTTCCGTCGTATTTATGAATCACAGCTGGGAATTCATATCCCGTCTCTGTCTTCATCAGACTTGCAAACTGGCCGGTTGCATTATGCTCAACGCATATGGTCTTTCGTGCTCCTGTAAGGATATTCAGATAGTCCGCTCTGCCACGGTCAGGGAAGGGATAAAGCTCGCTGAAGTGCAGCATGGCTATCTTTTTCTCACTGGAGAGCAGCGTGACCGCCTCCTTTATCACACCATATGTAGAACCCCATCCTGCTACTACGATCTCAGGCTCGGGATGGCCGATAAACAACGGCAGTCCCATTTCGGCCCTGATCCCCGGCAGTTTCGAGAGGAGCCTCTTCCGGACCATCTTTATCCTGGTATCGGCGTCTTCGATTATATGGCCCCCCTCATCATGTTCATCGCTGTCGGTAACAACGAGATGCGCTGATTCTCCCGGGACAGCCAGAGGAGACACTCCGGAATCTGTAAAGGCA
>DATHCU010000370.1:0-5464 GCA_035319385.1 Thermodesulfovibrionales bacterium | reverse complement strand
GCGGCGATAGATTTTCTGAAATCTGATCTGGCTGACCGGTTCACTCACAAATACCTTGCTAGGGAAATTATTTGTCGGTTGGAGGCAATGGACAGGGATTGAAACCAGGGGCATCAAATGCATTGCGGCCGCTCCTCAGTGCTACTGAAGTGAAGGCCTGCGATTAATGAAGCCATGAGCAAAAGAGAACGACGAAGAGACAGTTTCTGGCCATCGGAACAACAGGAGCTTCTATTGAAGGCGGCTCTGTTGACGGGAGAAGAGGCCATAGAAGCCTGGGAGATGTGGAGGGCGTACAACGATATAGATTCCCTTGATTATGGTTCCCATCGCCTCTTGCCGCTTCTTTATCGCAACCTGCTCTCTCACGGAGTCTCCGATCCGGATATGAGCAGACTCAAAGGGGTCTATCGCCGAACCTGGTATGAGAACCAGATGCTTTTTCATACCATCGCTTCCCTGCTGAGTTCTTTTCATAAGGCTGGCATCGAGACAATTGTTCTGAAAGGCGCCGCTCTCACACTGATGTCTTACAAAGATTTTGGGCTTCGGCCCATGAATGACTTTGACGTACTGGTTCATACCGAACAGGCAATGCCCGCAATTCGCCTGCTGAAGGAACACGGCTGGAGACCCAGGTATTTCGACCCCGAGCCCGGATATATATCGGTGGCCTATTCGCACGGATTTGAAGACGACAAGGGCAGAGAATTTGATCTGCACTGGCACGCAATAGCGCAATGCCGGGATGCCCGAGCCGATGATGATTTCTGGCGGGATTCTGTTGAGACCGAGATCAGCGGCATACCGACCAGGGTCTTGAATGAGGCGGACCAGTTGCTGCATGTGTGCGTGCACGGCGCGAAGTGGAACGAGACTCCTTCATTCCGATGGGTTGCGGATTCGCTTAGCATCCTCAATAGCGCCGGAGCAGGGATCGACTGGGGGAGACTAATCGACCAGGCTGAAAAGCGGCGTCTCATCCTGCCGGTTCTGGACACCCTGAGCTATCTGAGAGATACATTCCGGGCGGCAATCGATCCGGAGACACTGAGGATACTCAGGACCAAACCGGTGCCCGGTGTTGAGCGTCTTGAATACCGTATTACCTCCGTGCCCATAACCCGGTGGACGGCAATGCTTGACCTTTGGTGTCAGCATCTTCGTCTGGAGGGTGATGCAAACATTGTCCGGAAGATTGTGAGTTTTCCGGGATTCCTGCAGAATATCTGGGGAATAGCCCTATGGAGGCTGCCTCTCCAGGGGATTCAGAAGATGCTTGCCTGGCAGAAGTCTCAGTGATCCGCAGCTCCCTCGCGGTTGCCTTTTTGGTGGCAAGCTTCAGTCAAGAGCTCTGTCAGGAGACCCTCAGGACCCCCGGTACTGGAAATACTCTCAGGTAAATCAAAGGCCGGCGGCAAGGGGCCCGGGTCTTGTGAAAAATCTTTTTCTAGTGTTATTCTTCTTCTATACGATAAGCAATCGCCCATACGGCATCTGTTCTGGCTGATAGATTTGCGGATAATATGGGTTAGTGCCGCTTAATTTTAGTATTGATCCTTTGCGTCGGAGCTCGATGTGAGGGTCGGGAGATATTGATATGCACCATTTGAAAAGGCAGCTTCCGTACAGGCCTACTGAGAGGATGAATGTTGTGAGTTACCCTATCAGGGACATAGTTATGGAGGCCAAGCGCGAGGAAGCCAAAGGCAAGCGGATGATCTATCTGAACATCGGTGATCCTCCACAGTATGGTTTCAAGCCCTTCAGCGTTATCGCGGACAAGGTCAAGAGCATACTGGATGAGAACTATAAGGGCTATGCGCCGTCCGAGGGCGACGAACAGCTGAGGAAGACTGTTGCAAAGATCGAGAAATGCAGGCCGGAGGATGTTTTCGCCGTTGCCGGGCTCACAGAAGGCATAGATTTCTTCTTTCATTCATTCATAGGTTTTGGAGAGAAAGTCCTCCTCCCCAACCCTGTATATCCTCTGTACCTGAGCAAGGCTAAGCAGTTCGAAGGCGACAGCGTGTTTTACAGGCATGATCCGGACGGTCAGATCGATGTCGGCAACCTCTCGAGGAAGATCGAGGGTGCAAAGGCAATGATCATCATCAACCCGAATAACCCGTTGGGTTCGGTCTACTCCGAAGAAAACCTCTCCGAGGTTGTGAATCTCTGCGCGGAGCATGATGTGCCGATCTTCTACGACGGTTCGTATGACCGGATCATTTTCGAGGGCAAGCAGATAGACTTCAGGAAAGTTGCGAGGAACAAGGTCCCGTTTATTTATGGGAGCTCACTTTCAAAGGACTTTAACTATCCGGGCGCCAGGATTGGCTGGCTGGCTTTTCACGGGGAAAAATGGGAAGAGGTGAAGAACGCCTTCTTTCTTCTCTGCAACCAGCGTCTCTCAGTGAACTGGGAGTTTCAGAGGGCTGCTGCTGCGGCTATAACAGACCCCTCTTACCCCGCTTACGCGGCAGACCTCAGGAAGAAGCTGACGGAAAGAAGAGATGCTTTTATGCAGATAGCCAGGGAACTCCCCCTTTCGTTTCCAAAGCCGAACGGGGCCTTCTACGCATTTATAAAGATTGAATCCTCGAAATGGAAGAAAGATCTGGCATTCGTCCGCGCCGCCCTCAAAGAAGGCGTTGTCTTTGTCCCCGGTTCCGGCTTCGGACGACAGGAGGACGGGGTCTATTTCAGGACGACTTTCCTTCCTGAGCCGCGGATTATCGAAGAGGCCTTCGAAAAAATCAGGCGCATTCTGTGATCTGACAGTTCATGCGTCTGATTCTCTTTGACATAGACGGAACACTGATCGACTCCGGCGGAGCGGGAGTCCGCTCACTGGACCTCGCATTCCAGAAGGTCTTTTCGATTTCGGATGCATTTGAGGGCATCAGTATGGCTGGAAAGACCGACACGCAGATTATCAAGGAAGGCCTGATCAAACACGGTCTTCCGGTCAACGGCAGCTATGCCGGGATAATCGATTCTTATCTCCTGCATCTCAGGCGGGAGATTGAGAACAATGGGAAGCATGCGAAACCCGGTATTTATGAAGTACTGGATCGATTGCACTCTACGGAAGACATTGCACTGGGGCTGCTTACAGGCAATCTGGAGCAAGGTGCGAGGATAAAACTGGAGCCGTTCGACCTCAATAAGTATTTTCCGTCAGGGGCGTTCGGAAGTGATGCCGAAGACAGGAACAAGCTCCTTCCCGTTGCTGTGGCGAGATTCGAGGAACTCTGCAATCAGGAGATAGATATCGGGCAGAGTGTGGTGATAGGAGATACGCCGCGCGACGTCGAATGCGCCCATATTTACGGGGCCATGTGCATTGGAGTGGCCACAGGGCCGTATTCAGGAGATGACCTGGTCAGGGCAGGGGCGGACTATGTCTTTGAAGACCTCTCAAACTGGCCGGATGTACTCAAATCGCTCGGCCTATTTGTCTCCTAATCTTTTCACCCTTTCCCTCAGGTCGTTCACAAATATTTGATAATAGTCTGCGCCAGCAAGCTTCTTCTGCGCATCGGAAGGATACAGAGGTTTACCGAAGATCACCTTTATCTCCCTGAACTTTGGCCACACGGCTGTCCTCGGCAGGGCTTCAAATGAACCTTTGATATAGACAGGTACAGCGGGAACATTCAATTCGGCGGAGAGTATGCCGACCCCCTTCTTGAATTCAAGGAGATCCCCGTTAAAGGACCTGCCGCCCTCCGGGAATACCATCAGCGACTTTCCGCTTCTGAGGACATATGACGACAATTGCAGGGCCTTGTTCAGGTATTTTTCCTGATCGATAGGGATCACATTGGCCAGCCGCGCGAAGGACTCTCCCATAATCCCCGAAAAGTATTTCTGCATGCCGAGGATATACAGATCTGTGAATGACTCTGACCTCATTCCCGAGACCACGACGAAGGCGTCCAGGTAACTGGTATGGTTAGGGGTGATTATATAAGGTCCTTTGTCGGGTATGTTCTCGACGCCTTCGGTCTTCAGTCTGAAAAACACCTTTGCGATTATCTTCACAAACCGTAATACAAAGAACACGATTACACGTTCAAGGAAATTGTGCCGAAATCCGACTTTCTTTCTGTCTTCAAAAGAAGGTTCCGCAGTCAGGATGTCATCCCAGGCAGGTGCCTTTCTTGTGGTGCTGATTCCCCCTGTGCCGTAGTCCTTGATCCTTGCGATCAATTCCTCGACCGTCTGCGTCTCCGACGTCAATGTCTCGGGCAGTTTCATAGAGAAGACCTTTTCGAGCATTACGACCAGCTCGATCTTGGCCAACGAATCAAGCCCCAGATCCAGTTCGAGGTTGTCTTTGGCATTGATCGGGACCTTCTCCTTTAGAAGCTCAGAGATGCATTCGACTACCTTTCTGCCTATTTCGTCCTGTGCCGGGCCAAGGTCTTCCCCATCCGCCCTCTTCTCTCTCCTCTCAGCCTTTAAGAGGTCCTTTACCATGAACCTCCTGAGTTTTCCGAGGGGAGTTCTCGGCAGGGATTCGGGATAGAGGGTGTATCCCTTGAGCCTCATGTACGACGGCAATTGGCCTGAGGTGTTGTTAATCTCCCACTTCAGGGCTTCCTGCATGTTATTGATCTGCGCTGCCTTGGCATATTCGGTGTCCGGAACGATGACCGCCTGCAGAGATTCGACCACACCCTTGTCTTCCACACCCATCACACATACCTCTTTGATGAGAGGAATCTTCAAATACTGCTTCTCGACCTCATCCGGATAAATATTCTTCCCCGAACTCAAGACGATGACTTCCTTTATCCTGCCGGTAATGAAGATATAGCCGTCATTGTCTATGTATCCGAGGTCGCCGCTCCGGAACCATCCGTCTTTCATAACCTGGGATGTAGCGACAGGGTTCTTATAATAGCCTTTCATGACCATCGGTCCCCTGATGATGATTTCTCCTTCGGTCACGATGCCGAGTTCCTTTCCGTTCTCGGGGTCTACGATCTTCACTTCCGCTGAGGGCATGGCTTTCCCCACCGAGCCCGGCTTTCTCTTTTCGATCCGGTTAAAGGCAACGACCGGCGCAGTCTCTGTAAGTCCATATCCCTCCAAAATTGTCAGGCCAAGGGCTTCGAGGTCCTTCATCACTTGGGGGTCGAGCTTGGCGCCCCCGCATGCGGAGAACCTGAACTTCTCACCGAGAGATCTGTGGACGGACTTGAAGACAATCTTGCCGAGGTTTATGTCGAAATGCCGCCTGAGATAGCCGGAGACCTTCAGGATGCTGAACATGATTTTGGGCAAGGGGCGGGAGAGTTGTTTTATCTTGCTGAAGATGCCGTTTCTTATCAGTTCGAGAAGCTGCGGGACGCTGACGAGAAGTGTTACCCCGTAATCTCTCATCGCGGACATGAGATCAGGACCTTTCAGGCTCAGAGGATACGTCACCGGGATACCGAGAAACGCGGGG
>DATHCU010000369.1:0-2874 GCA_035319385.1 Thermodesulfovibrionales bacterium | reverse complement strand
TTCGATGGCATCGGATGAAGGGCAGACATGACAAAATGCCGAAAGCTTACGGGATTATACGCGACATGAAATCAGCCATATTCACCTGACGGCCGACCCTCTGATTCCCCCCTTGAGAAGGGAGGAATCAGAGGGGTTGTGTAAATTAATCTGCAGCATTCAATGCTCTGAGATTCTGCCATATCTACGTGGCAATCAAGATCCGACTGACCTGATAGGCGTAATTTTGAAAAATGTATATAATGGATGAAAAATAATGTCACGTTACGAAGGAGGCTTAAAATGAGAAGGGCATCATACAGTTTTCTGTTCGTTGTCTTTGCGGTATTCTCTCTTGTGACCGTCGCATTTGCATCAGGCGATGAAACAACCCGGGCTGCTCTGACATCCGGCCTTGAAGACCAGACAGGTGTGGCTATAACCATTTACAACGTTAACCTCGGGCTTGTGAAGGACCAGAGGGAGATAAAGCTGCCGAAAGGCACGAATGACCTGCGGTTCATGGATGTCGCCTCAAAGATAATACCTACAAGCGTATACATAAAATCACTCATCGATCCGGACAGCCTTCAGATACTGGAGCAGAACTATGAATATGACCTCCTCAACCCCCAGAAGCTCCTTGACAAATATGTCGGAAAGGAAATAAAGCTCTACTACAAAAACCCCTATACGGAAAGAGAAGAGATTGCGCAGGCTACTCTCTTGTCAAACAACGGGGGGCCTATATTCAAGATCGGAGATGAAATAACCTTCGGCCATCCGGGCCGGATAATCTTCCCCGGCGTGCCTGAAAACCTTATCTCGAAGCCTACACTTGTTTGGCTCCTGGACAATAGCTTGGCCACATCCCAAAGAGTTGAGGCCTCATATCTCACGGATGGAATCAACTGGAGGGCGGATTATGTCCTTACGCTTAATGATAAGGATGATAAGGCGGACCTCTCCGGATGGGTCACCATCGATAACAAGAGCGGGGCAGCATACAAGAACGCTAAACTTAAGCTTGTTGCCGGTGATGTGAACAGGGTCAGAGATGAATATGAATACGCGGGCAAGATGCTGCGCGCTGCAAAAGCAGAGGCTGCCGCTCCCCCCCAGTTTAGAGAAGAAGAATTCTTCGAATACCACATCTACACGCTCCAGCGGCCGTCCACTATCAAAGAGAACCAGACTAAGCAGATTAGCCTTATGACAGCCGCAGATATCCCCGTGAAGAAAGAGCTTCTGTATTATGGGGCAAAATTTTACTACTACAGCCAGTACGGTGAGGCCATGTCCAACCAGAAGGTCGGCGTTTTCGTAGAGATGGAAAACAAGAAAGAATACAACCTCGGAATGCCTCTGCCGAAAGGTGTTGTGCGGGTGTACAAGCGCGATTCCGAGGGCAGCCTCCAGTTTGTCGGGGAAGACTCGATAGACCATACACCGAAGGACGAAAAGATCAGGGCAAAACTGGGAGACGCCTTCGATGTTGTGGCAAGCAGGAAACAGACGGACTGGAAAAAACTCGCCTATGACACATACGAGGCCGCATTTGAGATCTCGCTCAGGAACCATAAGAAGGAAGATGTGACTGTCAGAGTCATGGAACCCATTCCCGGCGACTGGACCATGCTCAGCAGTTCATATGATTATAAGAAGACAGAGGCGTTCACTGCGGAATTCAATATCCCTGTGCCCAAAGACAAAGAGGCGAAGCTGACCTATAGAGTCAGGATGAGGTTCTAGACAGCCTTCGGGTCTGTGCTTAGCAGCGGGAAGTTGAGTTCTTCTCTCTGTTTGTAGAAAGCCCTTGCGGAAAGCCTGGCCAGGTTCCTAACCCTGGCTATATAACCGGTCCGTTCCGTGACCGATATGGCGCCCCTTGCATCGAGAAGATTAAAAGTATGAGAACATTTCAGGCAAAATTCGTATGAGGGAAGTACTAGCCCGAGTTTGTTGAGTCTGACAGACTCTTTCTCATATGCCTCGAACTGTTTCATTAGGAGGTCCGTGTCGGCATAATCGAAATTGAACTTCGAGAACTCCACCTCATCCATGTGGTGGATCTCACCGTATTTGATACCCTTGCACCACTGTAAATTGTACACATTATCCACTTCCTGCAAATACATGGCGATGCGTTCGAGACCATAGGTCAATTCGAGAGAGACCGGTTTGAGGTCTATTCCGCCGACCTGCTGAAAGTAGGTGAACTGCGTAATTTCCATGCCGTCGAGCCATACCTCCCATCCGAGACCCCACGCGCCGAGAGTCGGAGACTCCCAGTCATCTTCGGCAAACCTGATGTCATGTTTCAGCGGATCGATGCCTATGTAGGAAAGGCTTTCGAGATAAAGCTCCTGACTATCCGTCGGGGACGGCTTGAGGATCACCTGGTACTGGTAGTAATGCTGCAATCTGTTGGGGTTTTCTCCGTATCTGCCGTCGGTCGGTCTTCTCGATGGCTCCACGTAAGCCACTTTCCATGGCTCCGGGCCGAGAACCCTGAAGAATGTCGCCGGATGGAACGTGCCCGCGCCCACCTCTGTATCGTACGGCTGAAGGAGAATACAGCCCCTTTCGGACCAGAATTGTTGTAACTTCGATATTAAATCCTGAAAATACATAGAACCTCCTGGGAAATAAAATCATAAAAGAAGGGGACGCAGTTTGTCAAATTGCAGGGTATGGTTATATAGAACACGGGAGCGCAATATCATTATAATTGTAATATAGACCGAAATTAGAGTTCTCTCAATAAAGAGGAGTGCCGTATGATCAACAGAAGGAAATTCCTTAAAGCCGCTGCCGGAGGCGTAATTTTGGGCGCGGCCGGAAACTGGGTGAGACCCTTGATGGCAAAGCCTTTGGCAAAAGAAGACAAGACCG
>DATHCU010000368.1:0-2932 GCA_035319385.1 Thermodesulfovibrionales bacterium | reverse complement strand
CTGTCCGTACCCCGGAGAAGTCTCAATTCAGGAATAAAGTGGGGGTTGGGAAGAAACCTGACATCAAACAGAAGGTCGACATTCTGAGGCGGTCCGAACTTGAATCCGAAAGAGATGAGCACAACTGTCATGACATTCTTCCCGCCCGCTGAGGCGGCACTGTAAAGGCTCGTGATGAATCCCCTCAACTGATGAGGCGTGAACGATGACGTATCGACGATCTTGTCTGCCGCCTCTCTCAGCACCGAGAGGGTATCCTTCTCAATCCTGAGTGCGTCATCGATCTTTCCCTCAATCGGATGAGGCCTTCTGGTTTCCTTGAACCTCCTTAGCAGTACTTCCTGTTCCGCTTCGAGGAATAGGACATCCGTCCGGTATTCCTGTTTCAGTTCTTTCAGCACGTAATCGGCTTCAGCAAGAAAGACCTTCTCCCGGATGTCTATCCCGATCCCGATCTTTTTGATCTCGGGCCTCAGCCCAACCTCCGAAATAAAGGACCCTATCAGCGCGACAGGCAGATTATCAACGCAAAAAAAACCGGCATCTTCGAGAGCCCGGAGAGCTACAGTCTTTCCGGAACCTGAAAGGCCGGTTACAATAACAACCAGAGGCAGTTTCTTGACCACGCTATTTGACAGGCTCTATGAGACCGAAATTACCGTCATTCCTCCTGTATATAACATTGATGTCGCCGCTGCTGTCATTCGTGAAAACGAAGAAATTCTTGTCGAGCAATTCCATCTGCATGGCCGCCTCGTCAGGACTCATGGGCTTCAACTCGAACCGCTTATTCTTGATTATTCTGCCGCCTTCCGCCGGCGGGATCATTTCCTCTTCGACCGCACCGGCCTTCCCTTCACCCTTCCTGTGCGAAACGAGCTTCTCTTTGTACTTCTTTATCTGTCTCTCAAGTTTTTCAGCGACCTCATCAATCGATGCATACACATCTCCGGTGATGCCCTCTGCCTGAATAAGAACTCCGTTGACCTTGAGCAAAACCTCTGCTTTGTGCCGGTATTTCTCTACATAGAGGGTTACTATTGCCTCCGAAATATTAGATAGGTATCTCTCAAATCTCGCGACCTTTTTCTCCACATAACTCTTTAAGGCCGGTGTCACTTCCAAGTGTCTTCCGTTTACAATGATATTCATCAAACCTCCTTTTATTTGCCCATCTTTTTTCTCTGTATTTGCGAAGGGATACCAAGCTCTTCCCTGTACTTTGCAACGGTCCTCCTGGCTATGGCAATGCTGCTTTTCTTGAGAATCTCGGCTATCTCGTGATCACTGTAAGGCTTCTTTATGTCCTCATCTATTATCAGTTTCTTGATGCTGTCTTTTACAGACGTTGAAGAGACACTGCCCATGCCGCTCTGGAGAGCACTGCTGAACAGGTATCTGAAACAGAAGACGCCATGAGCGCACGACAGGTATTTGTTCGATGTGACCCTGCTCACCGTGCTTTCATGCAAGTCAAGGTTTGAGGCAACATCGCGGAGGGTCAAAGGCCTCAGATGCTGGACCCCTTTGGAAAAGAAGTCCTTCTGAAGTTCGAGGAGATTCTCCGTCACCCTGTAGATCGTGCGGTTCCTCTGATCAAGGCTTTTCAACAGCCCGACTGCCGAACGCATTTTTTCGAGGAGAAATTGCCGCTCCTCTTTTGGGAAGTCATTCTCCCGCTGCATTAGTTTTCGATAAAAGCTGCTTAGTCTGAGACGCGGCACTCCCTCATCGTTGAGAACGATCTGGTATTCGTCCTCAACCTTGAGCACGTATACATCGGGAGTGATGTAGTTTGCACTCACATCAGAGAACGTCCTGCCTGGTTTCGGCTCGAGGCCTTCAATAACCCTGACCGCAGCCATTATATCTTCAATGGGCAAACCATATTGCTGGGCAATTGCAGCATATTTTTTCTTTTCGAGTTCGTCTATATTGTTCAGGATGATTTTTTCGACGATGGTGCCGCCCAAATCAAGGGCTTTCACCTGTATCAGCAGACATTCCTGCATATTTCTGGATCCGACTCCTATCGGGTCAAAGCTCTGTACAAGACTCAGAGCTTTCTCAATGGTCTTCGTGTCCGCCTGAGCCGCATCTCCGATTTCCTCGAGAGTGGATGTAAGATATCCGTTTTCATCGATATTCCCTATGATTATCTCTCCGGCTCTTTTTACGTCTTCAGGCTCGCTGGACAGCCTCAGTTGCCAGATCAAGTGCTCAGTAAGGTCGGGTTTCTTGGATATAAACTGTTCGAACGAAGGAGAGGATACAGTGCCGGGATTAAAATACCCCATATCCCTGCCATCAAGAGCCCTTTCTTCAAAATACTCGTCAGCCGTGAAACTCATCAGTTTATCGATAGGCCCGCTGATATCTTCGTTAGTATCCTCCTTTGTATCATCGAACTCCATCGTGTCCTTCTCATCAGGCGTGAGGTCGTCCACGGACATCTCTTCCACAGGCTCTTCCAGAAAGGGATTCTCCATCAGTTCCTGGTTGAGGAATTGAGCAAGCTCAAGATTCGGAAGTTGAAGCAGCTTTATTGCCTGCTGGAGTTGCGGCGTCAGAATCAGTTTCTGGGACAACCTCAGTTCAAGTCTGCTTTCGATTGCCATCAGAGCGTAAACTCCTCGCCGAGAAATATTTCCTTGACCTTCGGATTGCTGATAATTCTGTCAGGCGGACCTTCTTCAAGTATCTGGCCGCTATTTATTATGTAAGCCCGGTCCGTTATGGAAAGCGTATCCCGCACATTGTGGTCTGTAATCAGGACGCCGATGCCCTTGGCTTTCAGATAGGTGAGCATCTTCTTAAGCTCCAGTATCGCTATGGGATCGATCCCTGCAAACGGCTCGTCAAAAAGAATAAACCGCGGCTTGATCGCAAGAGCACGCGCAATCTCGGTCTTTCTTCTTTCGCCGCCGGAAAG
>DATHCU010000367.1:0-3760 GCA_035319385.1 Thermodesulfovibrionales bacterium | reverse complement strand
GAACCATCTTGAAAGGCTCCAGGAACTCGACTCCAGCTATAAGAAGCTGGCAAAGCTTCTTGATATGTATGAAAAACTCTCGGCATCCTGAAGTCATCCGTGTTTCACTTGCGGAATATCCGGACACGGGATGCAACTCGTGTCCGGGCCAATACATGGAGTGAGGTGACCATATGCCCGTCGATGACAACGGTCTTGATTTCTCTTCTTATCTTGCATCACTTGCACACGACATGAAAAATTCCCTTGGCATGCTCCTCAACACAGCCGATGAAATCCTTGACGGGTGCACGCCTGATTCTTGTCCTTCTTACAATCTCCTCTCCCGTTTGCAGTATGAGTCGAAGCGGGCAAGCAACAATCTCATTCAGCTTCTGACTCTGTACAAGATCGACAAGTCACAGCTGACGCTGAATATCGATTATCAATCCGTATACGATTTTATAGAGGAGACGGTCCAGTACAACAAACCCCTGCTTGATTCCAAAGGCATCCGCATTGAGGTGAGCTGCCGGGAAGACCTGTCCTGGTTCTTCGACAGGGAACTGATCTCAGGGGTCATAAATAACGTGTTGAACAACACATTCCGCTACACAAAGGATGCGATAAGGATCTCGGCGGGGGAGAGTGAAGGCTTCCTTTTTGTCCGGATCGAAGACAACGGCAGGGGCTACCCCGAATATCTGACCAACACAATGCCGAACGCACCGCTCAAGACCAGCTTCTCTACCGGCGGCACAGGCCTCGGTCTCTATTTCGCCTCCCTTGTAGTGAAGATGCACAGGAACAAAGAACGGGAGGGATATATCCTCATTAACAACAACGGGATAGACGGCGGCGGTTGCTTTACTATCTTTCTGCCCTGAGTCTATTACACCCTGAACAGTCCCACCACATTCTGAAGATCGCCCGCGAGCCTGGCCAGATCTGAAGATGCCTTTGAAATCTGCCCGGAACTTGCGGATGTTTCATTCGAGACATTGGCTATCGTCTCAATATCTCCGCTTATCTGCTCCGAGGTAGTAGACATCTCCTCGGTGGCTGTCGCTATCTGTTGCACCATGGTCTGCAATTCGCTTACGCTGCCGACAATATTCCTGAGCGCATCTCCCGCACTGGCAGAGTATTTTACGCCTGTCTCAACCTTCTTCGTCCCTGCCTCCATCGAGACAACAGCGTTTTCCATCTCACTTTGAATGCCGCTGATCATGCCGCCTATCTCGGACGTCGCCTTTCCGGTCCTTTCGGCAAGCTTTCTCACCTCATCGGCCACAACTGCAAATCCCCTGCCCTGCTCTCCTGCCCGGGCCGCCTCTATTGCCGCATTCAGTGCAAGAAGATTGGTCTGGTCCGCGATGTCCTTAATAACATTCAGGATCTCTCCTATCTGCTTTGAACGGTCTCCGAGAGAAGACATTCGGACAGCAGACTCATTGACGGTCGACGCGATAGCCCTGACTTCCTCAACCGACTTATCCACTACCTTCTCGCCATCGTTGGCCACCTTGACTGTCTCCGCCGCGGAAGATGCAATGTTCGAAGAGTTCTTGGCTATATCGATAATGGTCTGGGACATTTCAGCCGAGGCGGTCGCGATCTGGTTCGCCCTGCCTGATTGCTCCGTTACACCCCGGGACATCTGCTCGGCAGATGCAGACAGTTCCTGACTGGCCGATGCAAGGGTGTCGGAGGTCGACTTGATATCCCCCATCATTTGTTTCAGTCTTACGACCATGGAATCAACGGAGGAGAGAAGGCTGTCCTGATATTTCGTCTGAGTCTTAATATCTATTCTGAGGTCCCCATCCGCCACCTTCTTGACGATATCTGCAACATACCCCGGTTCACCTCCGAGTTGTTTCAGAAGCCCACCGATAATTGAAGAGGCGATGAAGAGTGAAATGCCGACAATAATTATGAGCACCACGGCGATCTTCAGGACTTCTTTCCTTACTATGGCATTTACATCATCCACGTAAATTCCCGAGCCTATCACCCATCCCCACGGCTCAAAACCTTTCACATAGGATATCTTCGGAACGGGGTCCTTATAATTCGGTTTGGGCCACATGTAGTTCACAAAGCCGGCCTTTGAATTCTTTACTACCTCAACCATGCTCACAAAAAGGGCCTTCCCGGTCGGATCCTTGAAATCGGATATGTCCGTGCCGTCCAGTTCAGGCTTAAACGGATGCATGATCATCCGCGGACGCATGTCATTTATCCAGAAGTAGTCCTTGTCCTCATACCGCAGATTTTTGACGGCCGCGATTGCCGATGCCTGGGCCTCCTTTTCGCTAATCTTGCCTTCTTTTGAGATACTGTAAAAGTAATCGACAACTCCATACGCGGTCTCGACCAAATGACGGGTTTTGAGCTGCTTTTCGGCGAACAGGCCCGTCCTCAGTGACAGTGCGTACATCACCCCGACAATCACTATGCCGAGAGTCATGACCCCGACCACTGCCCATAGTTTGTACTTAATCTTGATGTCCCTTAATATCGTACCCACACAGACCTCCTCACTGATTTCCCTACAGACTTCCGAAAAACCCTACATGCACCTTATGTTTTTTATCGGCAAAATGAGGAGAAACTTTAGATCATGGGAAAGAAACTTCAGGCGGTATCAGACACAGAGGGCTGTCCACGCCATTCGATACGAGCTCAAACCCCTTCTCCGGAGTGTAGTTGGTTTCTGCTGTGGAATAATGAAATGAGAAAGAGGAAGCCGGATTGCTTCGTCGAATACTTCTCGCAATGACGAAAAATGTTGCCGCTACTGTCATTGCGGGGGGCTGCCGAAGCAATCTCGTCTTTGTTGCAGTATTTCGGTTTCCGCAACAGAAACTGGTTAGAGTAACTCCATAAAATAGTATTTTGTCATTATCCGGCTTGACTGGATAATCCAGAACGCATTGAGAATACTGGATTCTCCGATCGAGTCGTGGAATAACGGATTACTCGAACAGCAATTTATGGACAGACACTGGTTAGACGTTATGCAAAGATCCCGGATTATCCTTTGATTAAGAGAGCCCTTTTCCTCTCAGAAATGGGCTATATTTCTTGTCCACCCCCATAATATGACCGCTAAGCCATGTCTTCAGAAACTGCATGACCTCGACGGTGATAACCGCATCTCCCTTGTCAAACTGATTTCTCAGGTCGCTTGCCTTCTTTGTCAGATACTCATGCTCCTGCTTATGCTTCACAGTATCCGGATAAGAATAGGTCTTGAAGAGTTTTTCTTCGGTAGCAAAATGATATACCGTGTAGTTTACAAGGTCCGACAACACCCTTCCAAGGACGTCCTTGCCCTTTCCCGCCTTCATGGCATCAAACAGGCTGTTGAGCAGACCGACCAGAGTCCTGTGCTGCTCATCGATCTCCCTTATGCTGACTGACAGCGAATCGCTCCATTCTATAAGCGCCACACCCATACCTCCATTAAGACATATTTTTCTACACTTTTAGATATCGCCATTCTTTCCGGAAAACTTTATTGGCGTTAATCATTAAAAAGAAGTTCATTTTCCCTTACGTCCAATAAAAGGACTAATTGCACTATAGATTATTCCCCCGTTATTTCGATAATATAAATTAAGGTTGTATCAATTCTCAGATGAACGATCTGCACAAGACAAAAGAACAGCTTATCGATGAGCTCAATGACGTGCGAAACAGGCTCACCGCTGTCGAAGCAGGCCGCCGGTGCCCCGCACCTACTGACGCGGACTCGGCGGAGATGAAGGGAAAA
>DATHCU010000366.1:0-4122 GCA_035319385.1 Thermodesulfovibrionales bacterium | reverse complement strand
TACTTTCAACCTTATACCAATACTTATGCTCCTGTCGAAGAATTGGAACGGCTCTACCGCGAGGCCCTGTCCGACCCATCCGTAATCGGGCTTGCGATAGGTACGAGGCCAGATACCGTTGATGAGGAGAAGCTGGAGCTGATCGAGTCCCTCGCGGAGAAATACTTCATCCTGATCGAATACGGGATGCAGTCGATGCATGACAAGAGTCTTGAATTCATCAACCGGGGACATGACTACAAGGCCTTTCTCAGAGCCCTGGAGCTCACAAGAGGCAGGGGGATCTCTATAGGCACCCATATCATTGCCGGGTTTCCTACCGAGACAAGGGATGAGATGTTGTCCATGGCTGACGAACTATCTCACCTGCCCGTGGAATTTCTCAAGATCCATCAGCTGCAGGTTGTAAAAGATACTCCTCTGGCCGTTATGTACCATGAAAATCCATTCCATGTTTTTGATTATGACGAGTATCTTGATTTCGTGACCGAGTTCATCAGCCTGCTCTCTCCGAAGATCGTCCTGCAGCGCCTCTTTGCGACGGCTCCGGACAACATCCTCATAGCACCTCAATGGGGCAAGAGCAGGCAGGAGATACTTCGGGACATAGAAAAGAGACTTGAGATCAAGGATATCTGGCAGGGGAAAAAGATGAAAGTCCACGCTGGAATATAACGGTGAAGGCAGTCATCGGGGTCATCGGCGGAAGAAAGGCGGATAAAACGCTGCTCAAGGAGGCGGAACAGGTCGGCCGACTGGTCGCCCTTAGAGGCGCCGTCCTCGTCTGCGGGGGATTGGGCGGAGTTATGGAGGCTGCTTCTCGCGGAGCAAAATCCGGTGGAGGCATAACGGTCGGCATCCTTCCGCATAACGATTCGAAGAAGGCAAACCAGTTTATCGATATACCGATCGTCACAGGGTTCGGGATCGGCAGAAATGTGATTATTGCCAGGACCGCAGACGCGCTGATCGCGGTGGGCGGTGAATACGGCACCCTGTCGGAGATCGCATTTGCCCTTCAGATGGACAAGGCAGTGGCTGGAATCGGCACCTGGGATATCAAGGGAATAATTCCGGCAGTAAACGCAGAAGACGCAGTAAATGCAGTATTTTCAGCCCTGACAGCAGATGGAAACTGAGGGCTGCGTATTTGAGATTGCCGCCCGACGCTGAGATGCCAGTCGTTCTCCCCTGAAGATCCACGATGACCCGCAGTGTAACGTATTCCCAAGAAGTTGGAGCAGAGGCCGCTCTGACACAGCGCCTGCTCTAATGCCTGACATTCCGCGTATACCGATGGTTAGTCCTTCTTCTGCGCGTATCCTATCTTCTTTAGGGCTTCTTCAACCTCTCCGAGTATCGCGGGGTCGTCTATTGTCGACGGAATGACGTAGGGCTGCGCATCGGCTATCTTCCTCATGGTGCTCCTGAGTATTTTGCCGGACCTTGTCTTCGGCAGCCTGGCTACGACAACCGCTTCCTTAAAACATGCTATGGGCCCTATTTCATTCCTCATCATCTGGACTAGCTCTTTCTTGACATCTGATTCATCTCTTGCAACCCCTGATTTCAGCACAACAAGGCCCAGCGGCAGCTGCCCTTTAAGCGAATCGTGAGCTCCGATGACCGCACACTCGGCTATATCCTGATGCTGAGACACAACCTCTTCCATCGCGCCTGTTGAAAGCCTGTGACCGGCAACATTGATGACGTCATCAACCCTACCCATGATAAAGACATAGCCTTCTTCATCCATGTATCCGCCGTCGCTTGTAAAATAGTACCCGGGGAAGACCTTCATATAAGATTCTATATACCTCTCGTCAGCGTTCCAGAGAGTGGGCAGGGTCCCGGGAGGAAGCGGGAGCTTCACAACCACAAGACCTTCTTCTCTTGGTGCCAGCTTCTTGCCCAAGCTGTCGATGATATGGATGTTATAGCCGGGCACGGGTTTTGTGCATGAACCCGGCTTAATCGGAAATTCCTCTATGCCCATCGAGTTGGCCGTAATGGGCCACCCTGTCTCGGTCTGCCACCAGTGGTCTATGACCGGTTTTTTCAATCGGTCATGTGCCCAGTGATAGGTGTCGGGATCGGTCCTCTCGCCCGCGAGAAAGAGATACTTAAATCCCGAGAGATCATACTTCTTTATATGCTCTCCGTTCGGATCTTCTTTCTTGATCGCCCTGAACGCGGTTGGCGCGGTGAACAAT
This sequence comes from Thermodesulfovibrionales bacterium, assembly GCA_035319385.1. Classification (GTDB taxonomy): domain Bacteria; phylum Nitrospirota; class Thermodesulfovibrionia; order Thermodesulfovibrionales; family SM23-35; genus DYFC01. The sequence continues at coordinate 1,909 of DATHCU010000366.1, read as the reverse complement.
GTCTTCACCCCGTGCTGGGAAATCACTCTCCAGAAAGCGCCCGGGTCCGGCGTGCCTACAGACTTGCCCTCATACAGCACAGTGGTGCATCCGGTCAGCAGGGGGCCGTAAACAATGTAAGAGTGACCGACCACCCAGCCCACGTCTGATGCGGCCCAGAATACCTCGCCGGGTTTTGTGTCATAGATGTTTTCGAGACTCCACCTCAGTGCAACCGCATGCCCGCCATTGTCCCGGACGACCCCTTTGGGTTTTCCTGTAGTCCCTGACGTATAGAGGATGTAAAGAGGGTCCGTTGATTTCACGGCAACGCAGGGAGTGGGTTCACCCTTCGACATAAGCTCGTTCCACTCAATATCCATCCCCGGAATGAGTTTGGCCTCGACCATGCGCCTCTGATAAATGACACACTTCTCAGGCTTATGCACGGCAAGCTCAATTGCCTTGTTCAAAAGGGGTTTATATTCTATCAGCCTCTTTACCTCGACTGCGCCGGAGGCCGAGATTATCACCTTTGGTTTTGCATCGTTTATCCTCAGGGCGAGTTCGTGGGCGGCGAATCCGCCGAAAACAACCGAATGCACCGCTCCAAGCCTGGCACAGGCGAGCATAGAGATCACAGCCTGCGGGATCATCGGCATATATATAACCACTGTATCTCCCTTGGTGACGCCGATACCCTTTAAAGCGCCGGCAAACCTGGACACCTGATCGAGCAGTTCCCGATACGTAAATCTCCTGATAGTATTTGTCACGGGGCTGTCGTATATAAGAGCTGTCTGGTCCGCGCGGCCATTCTCAACATGCCTGTCAACGGCATTATAGCAGGTGTTCATTTCTCCGCCCGAAAACCACTTATAAAATGGAGGGTTAGATGAATCGAGGACTCTGTCCCATTTTTTTTGCCAGGTTATCGACTCAGCAGCATCGCCCCAAAACCCCTCAGGATCATCAATGCTCCGTTGGAATACTTCTTCATAAGTGCCCATAAACTGCGCCCCCTTTGTCAATAATTTTTTTATCTTAGCATAAATCGCTCTTTTTGCTCAGAAAGAGCACCTATGTACGACGAATGTACCGGTCATTTCTTTGCTAACAGGGTAATGTTCTATTATACTACTATGCATCGGCCGGCTACTTGATCATTGGGCCGGCCAGGGTCAATGACTTGCCTTCCGATGGAGGATTATTTCGATGAACTCACCGCTGGACGAGATAAGAGGAGAACTTAGGGAGAAGGCTGACCCTGGGAAGGCCGCAATCCTGGCACGATTCTTCAAGACCGGGAAGGGAGAATATGGGGAGGGCGACATATTTCTCGGCATCGTCGTTCCGGAACAGCGAAAGATTGCCAAGAGGTACCCGGAGTTGACACTCAAACACATTAAAACCCTGCTTTCAGAAAAGATCCATGAGCACAGGCTTGTAGCCCTCTTCATCCTAGTATCCAAATATAAGAAGTCCAGCAGTTCGGGCAAGAAAGAGATCTTCGATTTCTATTTGAAACAAACAAGGCATATCAACAACTGGGACCTGGTAGACCTATCGGCCCCGAATATCGTCGGTGATTATCTTTTGCGAGGGGACCGCTCGGTCCTTTATGAACTGGCAAAGTCTGAGAACCTCTGGAAGAGGAGGATAGCGGTCCTGGCCACTTTTGCGTTCATAAAAAATGATGAATTTGATGATGCCTTCAGCATAGCCGAACTCCTTATCGGCGACAAACACGACCTGATTCACAAGGCTGTCGGCTGGATGCTCAGGGAGGCAGGAAAAAGGGACAGGGGCGCGGAGGAGAATTTTCTCAAAAAGCACTATCGGGTAATGCCGCGCACGATGCTCAGATACGCCATCGAAAAATTCAGCGAAGAAGAGCGGAAATCCTATCTAAGAAAGACCCGTGCGTGAG
>DATHCU010000365.1:0-5797 GCA_035319385.1 Thermodesulfovibrionales bacterium | reverse complement strand
CTCTCATGAGTGCGATAAAGGAAGCCTATGGGGACGGGCTGACGCCTGATTACTATCACCTCGGACTCATAAAATCCCTGGTCAACAGGACAGAAAGAAAGTTGTCCACCCCGGCGCACATGGCCGATCTCGATATACTTTTGACAGACGCCTTTATTACCCTCGGTTGCCACCTGTCCGGTGGATGCGTGAACCCGGTGACTATCGAATCGGAATGGTTTGCAAAACGCAGAAATGTGGATGTGTCTGCTGTCCTCGAGCGGGCGGTAAAAAATAAGCAGGTGAAGGAGACCCTGCTTAGGCTCCGTCCGGAACAAGGTTCTTACGCGAGACTCAGACAGGCAATGGGACAGTACAGGGAACAAGCTGCAAAGGGAGAATGGCCCCGGGTTTCTGGCGGACCTCTCCTGAAGAAGGGTTCAACCTCCCACAGGGTTGCGGAACTGAGAACAAGGCTTGCGGCCTCAGGGGATATGGAGGCTGATGAGGCAAAGGCCGGGGATCTCTTTGATGAGAAACTGGAGCGGTCGGTAAGCTTCTTTCAGCGAAGGCACGGTATCAAAGACGATGGAGTGGTCGGTCCTGTCACACTCAATGCCCTCAATGTCCCATTGAAGCAGAGGATTCGCCAGATGGAACTGAATCTGGAAAGACTGCGCTGGATACTCGGCAATATAGAGGAGCGATGCATTGTTGTCAACATCGCGGATTTCAAACTGAGCGTCATCGAAAACGGGAAGGCAATCTTCTCTATGAAGGTGGTCGTGGGAAAGCCCTATCAGCGAACTCCTGTCTTCACTGCGAAGATGACTTATCTCGTTATTAATCCTCGGTGGAATATCCCGGAGAGCATTGCGCGGGAAGAGATCCTGGACAAGGTCAAAAAGGATCCTCATTATCTGGCTCGTGAGAATATTAAGGTCCTTAGAGGCTGGGGAGCCCGTGAAGAGGAAATAGACCCGGAATCGGTTAACTGGTCCAGGATCAGCCCGAGTAATTTGGCGTATAAATTTCGCCAGGAGCCCGGGCCATCAAATCCCCTGGGAAGCATCAAATTCATGCTGCCCAACAAGTATGATGTCTATCTTCATGACACGGCTTCCAGACGTCTGTTTTCGGAGAGTGTGCGCACCTTCAGCCACGGCTGCACCCGAATTGAAAAGCCGATCGAACTTGGGGAGTATCTGCTGCGGGATTCCCCTGGCTGGACCCGGGAAAGATTGTTGGATTCTATCGGGGAGGGAACTGAGCAAAGAGTGCCGATTCCAAGACCGCTGGATGTCCATTTCCTTTATCTCACGGCATGGGTCGATTCTGGGGGGACTGTCCAGTTCAGGAACGACATATACGGAAGGGACGCGCTGCTTGATGAGGCCCTTCGCAAAAAACCATCTTTTCATTGACACTCAACGATCTATCTTCATCGCCACACCATTCAACTATCAGAATACTTTGATTTTTGGCGGGGGTGAGTTATTATAAAAGTACCTATTAAACCGGCGCTCAAATGCCGGGTTAATAATATAAGAGTGATTGATTCGTTCTGTGGGTGGAGGAGATTGATTTATGACGTCCCGCAATAAGATAAGCCGCAGGGCCTTCCTTTCAGCCGGTTTACTGACGACCGCTTCATTTCTTCTGCCTCATAAGGCTGTCGCAGCAGTCTCAGGCCTCTTTTCTGCTGAAAGGGCCCTATCGTTTTATAACACACATACGGGCGAGAAGTTGAAAGCAGTATATTGGCAGCAGGACGCGTATGTGCCGCAGGCGCTGGTGGATATCAACTACATATTGCGGGACTACCGCACCGGAGAGGTGAAGGAGATAGATCCAGGCTTGTTAGACCTCCTCTGCGTCTTGCGTGAAAACCTGGAGAGTAATGACCCCTTCAGTATTATTTCGGGCTATCGTTCTCCGGAGACCAACGCGCAGCTGTGCAGTGTGAGTAAGGGAGTTGTAAGCAACAGCATGCATATCTCTGGAAAAGCGATTGACATACGCCTCCCCGGTTGTGATCTCAAGACCTTGCGCCGCGCAGCTGTTGATCTTCGGAGGGGAGGGGTCGGATATTATCCGTCCTCGGATTTTGTCCACGTGGATGTGGGCAGAGTCCGCTACTGGTAGACCCCCGGGTCTCTGAGTGCAAACTCTGCCTTCTTCCTGCAAGTAGTGTCCATGGGATTTTTGCCGCGGGCGGCGCGAAGAAGAAATCAGAGCCTTTTCCCGGACCCGACTCGACCCTACGGAGCACAGTGTGTTCAAGGCCCGACACTCTTGAAGTTTCAGAAAACGGAATGCCGAACTATTTGATCTTGTTATATCGAGGTGAGACGTGGCAATAACGAGTTTGCAGGAGGTGAGAATCGCCTTTGGCGGTCCACAGCTTCTTGACGGGGTTACCCTCCACGTTGATAAGGGTGAGCGGGTCTGCCTTGTCGGCAGAAACGGCGCGGGCAAGTCCACACTACTGAAGATTGTCGGCGGCGAACTTGCTCCTGACTCGGGCGAGATCATAAGAGAAAGAGATGTGAGGGTCGCGTTTCTCGAACAGGAGGTGCCCCGTGACCTGTCCGGAACCGTCTTTGACGCGGTCTCTGAAGGACTCGGCGGTATTGTTGACCTCTTCTCTGAATATCGGTCACTCGTGCATAGCCTTAGCCTTGGAGAAGGCGTTATCGGCGACCTCGAACGCGTGCAGCATCTCATCGAAACTTCGGGCGGATGGCAGATACAGCAGCGGGTTGAGACTGTCCTTTCCCGGCTCGGGCTGGACCCGGAGGCGGAGGCATCCGGGCTCTCCGGCGGCTACAAAAGGCGGGTCCTGCTTGCGAGGGCGCTCGTGAATGAGCCGGACCTCCTGCTTCTCGATGAACCGACCAACCATCTGGACATCGAATCGATCAACTGGCTCGAGGAATTTCTCCTCGGATTCCGCGGGGCCATACTCTTCATAACCCATGACCGCAGGTTTCTGCGAACCCTCGCGACACGCATAGTCGAACTGGACAGGGGAAGGATCACCGACTGGCCCGGGGATTACGAGACCTACCTGGAGAGAAGGCAGGCGGAACTCGATGCCGAGGCCGCTCACCACTCACTCTTCGACAAGAAACTGGCAAAGGAAGAGGCCTGGATACGGCAGGGTATAAAGGCTCGCCGCACCCGGAACGAAGGAAGGGTGCGGGCCTTGAGGGCGTTGAGGAGGGAGCGGCTGGCAAGGCGTGAACAAACGAAGTCCGCCGAGATGAAACTGAACGAAGCTGAAAGGTCCGGCAAGCTTGTTCTTGAAGTCAAAGGAATAGGGCAAAGCTATGAGGGCGTGCCTTTAATAGATAATTTTTCCTCTGTCATAATCAGGGGCGAGAAGATCGGCATCATAGGCCCCAACGGCGCCGGAAAGACGACCCTGCTCAATATCCTTCTCGGCTCGATGGAGCCTCTTTATGGTTCTGTGCGCATGGGTACGCGCATCGAAGTCGCCTATTTCGACCAGCACCGTGCGCAGCTGGACGACGAAAAATCGGTTAAGGAGAACGTCGGAGACGGATACGAGAACGTGACTGTCAACGGCAAGACAAGGCACATAATCAGCTACCTTGAGGATTTTCTCTTCTCCCCTGAGAGAGCACGGTTGCCCGTGAAGGTGCTTTCCGGCGGGGAGAGAAACCGCGCTCTGTTGGCCAAGCTTTTCACAAAGCCCTCAAACGTGCTGGTGCTCGATGAGCCGACGAATGATCTGGATGCCGATACCCTGGACCTCCTGGAAGAGATGCTGATGGAATACCAGGGCACTGTTCTTCTGGTGAGCCACGACAGGGAGTTCCTTAACAACATTGTCACCAGCACGATAGTGTTTGAAGGCTGCGGCAAGCTCGTCGAATATATAGGGGGCTATGACGACTGGCTGCGACAGCGCAGTATTCCGTCCTCTGAAGAGACGGAGAAGTTGAAGAAGAAGGAGAAGACTGAAAAGTCCCGGCCGCGGCGGGAGCGTCCGCGTACCATGACATTCATGGAGAAGAAGGAGATCGAAGCTCTCCCTGCTCTCATCGAGTCTATGGAAGCGGAGCTGGCGGGTCTCTGTGAGGCTCTGGCTGACCCCGCCTTTTACAAGCAGGACGGAAGCAGGATCCGCGAGGTTAAGGCGAGGATGGCTGACCTGGATAAAGAGATTCCAGCGGCATATGAGCGCTGGGAGACACTGGAAGCCATCCCGAGAGGGCGGGAATGAAAATATTTTCGGAATGCGGAGGAATACTCGTACGTGAGAGAAAATAAGAGGGTGATGATAACGAAGAGACTCGCCGGTGCTGGAAAGCGCGTTGTTGCATCACCGAAGCCGGAGAAGATCCTGGATAAGGAACATGACGACTTCCGGGAACGCCAAAGCGTCGATCTTCTGATATGCGAACTGACGGAGATCGGGTATAAGGCGATTATCAACGGCTCCCGCGAGGGACTGCTTTACAGAAACGAAGTGTTCCAGACCTTGAGAAAAGGACAGAAGGTTACAGGATTCATAAAGAAGATACGGGAAGACGGAAAAATTGATCTGTGTCTTCAAAAACCCGGAGTTGAAAAGGTTGATGACGTCTCGGGGAGAATTATCGAGAGACTGAAGGCGCAGGGCGGCTCTATTGCCCTGGACGATAAGACACCGCCTGAAGTGATCTACCGTCTGTTCGGTGTAAGCAAGAAGACATTTAAGAAGGCGATAGGCGCCCTATACAGAAAAAGGGTTATTCAGATAGAGCGTTCCGGTATAAGTCTCGTGAAATCAAACGGGCCAAAATAACGTTTGGGAGAATTCGTCGGGGGCACTAATGATTAATAATGACATATTACGACAGCTGCGGTACGCCTTGAATATTAACGATTCAACGGTCATCGAAATATTCAAAGTGGCCGGCCATGAAATTGACCGGGCAGGTTTGGCCGGCCTTTTCAGGAAGGAAGAGGAAGAAGGTTTTGTTAATTGCAGCAATGCCTTATTGGGGTATTTTCTGGACGGGTTGATCTTGTACAAGAGGGGCAGGAGAGAAACCAAACCGGGCGAGTCCGAAAGACCGGAGTCGCGTCTCACAAATAATGCTATCCTGAAAAAAATAAGGATTGCCCTTGAGTTAAAAGAGGATGATATGCTCGCGGTCTTCAGACTGGCCGGAATCGACATGTCAAAATCCGAACTGACGGCATTATTCAGAAGAGAAAGTCAGAAGAACTACAAAGAATGCGGCGATCATTTCCTCAGGAAATTCCTGAGAGGCCTTTCACTTCGTTACAGATCTTGACCGTCTTCTGCTTTGTACGGAAAGAATCAATGCTCAATGAACTAACACTATGGCGCCAGGCATTGCCGAACATCAAGTCCGCTCAGGAAGAGAGATTTTGAGCCATTTCAGGTGCAGGGCCACCTGCTACCTCCTTTTGCGGAGCGCACACTGTCTGCTAATTCTGAGGAATGCGAATGGAAGACAATAGGCCGATGATATGCCACTGACCGACAGTAAACTTAGCCGGGCTTTCATAAATCTACTAATTCTTATTGCCGGACCTTTAGCTTCCATATGGCTGGCGGTGAAAAACAAGGGTGGTACCGTTGCCAATTGGTGGCCGCTCATTTTGGTCACGGTGCTATTCACAGTACTCACTGCGATTATCGCCAGTGCAATTTATCTTTCGAGGAAGACAGTTGAAGGGAGTGTCAAAAGATCCACGGTATACTCAATAGCTATTTATCTAGTGATAGCTATATGTGGCACGGTCTTCTTTGATCCTGCCGGAATAATGTGGTTGC
>DATHCU010000364.1:0-2708 GCA_035319385.1 Thermodesulfovibrionales bacterium | reverse complement strand
GGCTCTGACCGGAGCGAAAATTGAGCTCCTGGAGTCGAATGAAGACAGATCGGTAATGAGAGCACGTGTAAAGCGCATCCTCGGCGGTGAACAACTTCTTTACGAGACAAATCATTACAGAAAGGACGGCACGAGGGTATCGCTGGAGGTGAGCGCCAAAGCTATCAAGGTTGAGGAGAAGATTCTGATCCAGTACTTTCTTAGGGATAACACGGAGAGAAAGATGCTGGAGGCGCAGGTGCTTCAGTCTCAGAAGCTTGACTCAATAGGTTCGTTTGCGGGCGGCATAGCCCACAACTTCAATAATATACTCACCGCAATCCTGGGCTATACTGAAGTCCTGCGTTCATCCAGGACACTTGATGAGTTATCCAGGCAGAGGATCAGGAGCATCGAAGCCTGTGCGCGGAAGGCGGGGGTGATGGTTTCATCGCTGCTTGATTTCACCAGACATGCCCGGTCGAAGATGGCGCCGCTGAATATGAATGAAGTCGTCAGGGAATCGATGAGATTGGTTGAGGGCTTTCTGGATCCCAGAATAAATCTGAAAATGTTTCTGGACCCGGCCACCCCTCTTGTCGATGGAGACGACAACCGTCTGGAACAGGTCATAATGAACGTGATTTCAAATGCGAGAGACGCTATGCCGGACGGCGGAACGATAACTGTAAGAACAGCGGAGGTCGAGGCTGGAAACGAAAAACGTGACATGCAGGTGTGCGTCCCGCGGGGGAAATATGCCCTTTTGAAGATATCGGACACAGGATGCGGTATCCCGCAGCATATGATCAGCAAGGTGTTCGACCCGTTCTTCACGACAAAGGAGAAGGGGAAGGGAACCGGCCTTGGGCTGGCTATGGTATATGGGATTATAAGGGATCACAACGGACATATTGCCGTGCAGAGCGAAGTGGGAAAGGGAACCTGTCTCGACATCTACTTGCCGGCGTCCATCCAAAATGAGAGTGAGGATGAAGAGCCGGAACTTGTTTCACTGAAGGGTCAGGAGAATATACTTCTTGTGGACGATGACGAAGATGTCCTCGATTTTGTCAGGGATATCCTGGAGACTAATGGATACACGGTCCTCTCAGTCAATAATCCGGTCTCAGCCGTTGATCTTTTTGATGAGCTTTCCGGGAAGATTCCGCTCATGATAACGGACAGTGTAATGCCTCTTATGGACGGCAGTGAGCTTGCAGCCCGTCTGAAGAGAATAAGTCCGTCTGTTAAGGTTGTCGTCATCTCCGGTTTTGGAGGGCGGGATCTGAAGAGGGACGACGGCCTTATCGATGCCTTTCTCAAAAAGCCATTTGAGGTGACTGACCTGCTCCTGACCATCAGGAGGCTTCTGAAAGAAAGTGAGAAGAATGCGCACCATTAATGCGCACTACGCATGAATTGTGAAAGAAGGTTTCAGGATAAAGCCTCTGTAAGCCGGCATCCTCTGACTTATCAGGAAATTCATTAAAATTCCTTGCGTTATTATGCACTGCGGTCTCTGCCGCAGTGTTCTTCATTCAAGGATTGTATTTGCCCGAGGCCGGCACTGCGCGCTTGAAGGCCCAGACTTCGATCGTCTTTATCTGTTCGGCCATTGTCACCGAAAGAGGTACAATCCTGCTGAGAGCCACCAGGAAGTCCTGTATGACAACAGGACGTTTCTCTGCAGGGCATCCAGTACGGCTGATTGAACGACCTGTTCGATTTCAGCCCCGGAAAGACGTTTGGGTGAGGACGCCAGAAGCTTGGTATCGAACCTGGAAGGATCGAGCCGCTGCTTCTTCATATGAATGCGGAATATTTCTTCCCGCGCCTTTTCATCGGGTAGCCCTACGTAAAATATCTCATCGAAGCGCCCTTTGCGCAGCATTTCCGCCGGAAGCATCTCTATGGCGTTGGCTGTAGCGGCGACGAAGACAGGTGCCTTCTTCTCCTGCATCCACGTGAGGAAAGAGCCCAGTATCCGCGAGGCAGAGCCTCCTTCGGCCTTGAACCCCTGCAGAGAGATGCCTGCCTCGATCTCGTCTATCCAGAGGACACATGGTGCGACCGCCTCAGAGGTAGTAAATGCCTTACGCAGGCTGGACTCGGGCGAACCGTAGGTCCCGCCATACACGACCGACATATCAAGGCGGATAAGGGGCAGCCTCCATTTCGCCGCGATTACCTTCACGAAGAGAGATTTGCCGCAGCCGGATATCCCCATTATAAGCACCCCTTTGGGCATCTTTGCGCCGGAAGCGATGCTGTCGAGCCCGAATGCTTTTTCACGGCGGTCCATCCAGTACTTCAGGTTCTCCATTCCTCCAAGATGACTGGGATCGGCATCGTTCAGCACGAACTCCATTATTCCGCTCCTCCTGATGATCTGTCTCTTAGTCTCGAAGAGGGCCCGAAAGATTTCGCTGCCCGCTGCTGCCTGAGACGAAGTAAAAGTGCGGATGCTCCGTTCTATGTCGGCCAGATCAAGACCCTGAGCCGCCACCACCAGCCTGCCGAGCAGCTCCGGATCCGCTGAACATGCCTGAGCCAGTTGCGGCACTCGTTCCCTCAGGGACTCAAGGTGCGCCTTTATCTCCATTATCGAAGGGAGCCCCTGGAACAGAATCACCACATCCTCTCTCAACCGCTCCGGAATATCCTCTCCGCCGCCGATTATGATCAGGGTCTTTGACTGTGTCCGCGCGGCAAACTCTTTGAGCTTT
>DATHCU010000363.1:0-6819 GCA_035319385.1 Thermodesulfovibrionales bacterium | reverse complement strand
AACAGAACAGAAAGACAACAACAAACAAAGACACCCCCAACTTTTTCATACGCATACCCTCCTTTTAGAATAGATTTTGATGATTGATAACCAAACTCGGCCCGTTCCATCTTCTCATGCCGAACCTGCTCCTCAATATGATGCCGACTGCCGCCCGGCAGTGATTAAACGGGCCTATTATACAGGAAATTCATCCTCATGTGCTTATTATTTCATGTCTTTATAATCTTTAATAGAGAAGCAAGATTAATACCAGACGAGCAACTTGTTGATATTTCAAAATATAATTTCCAGGCTGGAGATTAGATGCAATCAAATGATGCTGTGGCGAGGCCAATCGCACGTTTTACCCAGAGAAAACCTGCAGCAACTGAATGTTGCAGAAATATTATTTGTTGCTGATCAATATCCGACTCGGCGGTCGGCATCCGAATGGACAGCAGGCGATATCTTTTCAGACATAGGGAATCCGTACGGCGTCGAAGCCTTCACTGACCTCGCCAGGCTTATAAAGATTCCACCATCGTAAAGGATGCCGATATCCGCAACATACTCCCGTCCGGGGGTTACGCGGACATACCGGTCTCCGACCCTGTTGTCCATCTCTATTTCAAAGCGCTTCTCTGCATTCAAATAATCGCTATTCGCATCCGTGACATCATAGACCCTCAGTTCAGGCTGGCCCTCAAAGATACTGAGCATGTCCTTTCTTATTTCCCAGAAGGCAAAGAGTTTGGATGGATTGACAGTCAAAAGAGAGATCGCATTCTCACCGTATTCCTCAGGAAGAGGCATCGAGCGGTTTGGAGGGTTGATCGTCGCAACATCTTCCTTCACTGCACGGCCGGAAATTGCACTCTCCTCTGGGTTGTCCGGGGCAATCTCTATCCCGACCTTTTCGCCGCCGCTTACTTCCTTCACTTCTTTCTTATCAGTTCTTCTCTTTGCCCTCGTGGCTTTAATAGACGCTGCCGAGGTACCCGGCTGCTCTTTCCTATTCGCCTTTGCGGGCACAATCTTTTTCACCCGGGCGATTTTCTCCCTGGTTTTTGCTTCTGTCCCGCTTCCTGATTGCGGCCGGGTCCGAGACTCCTTGGACTTGCTGCTTGCAGGAGTTCTTTTCTTCGCGGACGTGGCAGCAATCGCAGACTTCGCAGTTGCTGCCTTTGCAGCAACCTTTGCCGGTTTCTCTTTCTTGAGGAGGCTCTTCTTCGCGGGTTTGTTATCCGCTTCACTCAAGACCGGCTTCTTTTTCACCATCGTGGGAGGGGTATCTACTCTCTTGGAGACAACCTTTTTCGCAGGGGTCTTTCCCTTTGATCCAGCTTTCCTGACAGCCCGACCCGCCTTCTTTTCCGCGGATTTTACTGTCTTTGCAGTTGCTGCAACCGGCTTGATTCTGGCGGATAGAACGGTCTTGGCAACGGAAGCCCGATCTGTCTCTTTCTTTTTGCCGGCCGATTTAATCTTTTCGGGAGCAGTCTTTCTTCCTGCTTTATAGCTGCCTTTCCCGGCGGGAATCCTCTTTCTCATACCCCCCTCCTCAAGACATGTCGCGTATATTGTAGCAGAATTCCTTTTTTTTAAACGTATAGCGAGTACATTCTCCGTCGGCTTGCCGCCGAGTTCCCACCCCCGAGCGGCTGCAACACATTTGTCAGTGAGCCTCCGCCCAATTCCTTCCGTAGTGAATCTCCACCCGGAGAGGGACTGAAAGTGAAAGAACTCCTTCCATCTCTTTTCTGACCAGTTCCATCATCTCTGCCAGCTCATTCTCAGGGACCTCGAAGAGGAGTTCATCATGGACCTGCAGGATCATCTGCGACCTGAAACCTTTCTCCTTGAGGTTCTTCCATATGCGGACCATGGCTATTTTTATGATGTCGGCCGCTGTGCCCTGTACAGGAGAATTCACAGCGAGCCTCTCACCCTGTTGCCGGGTGGCAGAGTTCTTGCTCCGAATTTCAGGTATGGCACGTCTTCTGCCGAACAATGTCGTCACATATCCATTGCACCGTGCGTCGTCAACGCATCTGTCTATGTAAGACTTGACTCCCGGATGTCTTGCAAAGTATTGCTCGATATACTGCCTTGCATCCTCTCTGGAGATGCTCAGCGCCTCTGAGAGACCAAATGGTGAGATGCCGTAAATAACGCCGAAATTGACTGTCTTGGCGATACGTCTCGCATCAGGAGAAATGCTGTCCAGCGGCATCCCGAATATTTCGGACGCCGTCCTCGAATGTACATCCAGGTTATCTTTGAATGCACTGATAAGACCCTCGTCTCCGCTGAGGTGGGCAAGTATCCTTAGTTCAACCTGTGAATAGTCCGCGGAGAGGAGGAGGTTGCCATCTTCAGATACAAAGGCCTGCCGTATACGCCTCCCCCATTCGCCCTTGACAGGAATGTTCTGGAGATTTGGTTCACTGCTGCTCAATCTTCCTGTTGCCGTCGCAGCCTGATTGAAAGATGTGTGAACCCGGCCTGTTTCCTGATTGACGAGTGCAGGAAGCACATCTATATATGTGGTTTTCAGCTTGTTCATGCTCCGGTAGTTGAGGATCTCCCGCGGCAGGTCATGGTATTCAGCCAGTTCTTCAAGCACGCTCATGTCTGTTGAAAACCCGGTCTTCTTTTTCTTGCCGGGTTGCAGCCCTAGATTATCGAAGAGGATAGTCCCGAGCTGTTTCGGAGAATTGATATTGAATTCCTCTCCGGCCAGGAAGTAAATCCTCTTGGTGAGAGAGTCCAGTTCCCTCTCCAGTTCCTTTGATATCTCCCCGAGCTTCTCCGAATCAATCTTTACACCCGTTGATTCCATGCCGGCGAGCACAAAAATCAGGGGCATGTCGATATCAAAATAGACGGATTCGAGGTTGGCTTCCCGCAGCTCCCGGAACAGTTCATCCTTTAACTCAAAGCTCAAAGATGAGTCCTTGCACGCATACGGCGCCGCCTCGTCCAGGGGAACTTCTGCAAATGAAAGACGTCTGCCCAGGACTTCAGGGAAGGACTTCTTCCTGTACGAAAGGTGTTCGAGGGCGACTTCCTCGAGACTGTGGTTCTGTTTGTTCGGATTTAGAAGATAGGAGGCAATCATCGTGTCAAAAAGGCTACCCTTGACGGATATGCCTTCTTTCGCGAGCATCTGGATATCATACTTGAGATTATGTCCGATCTTGGCTATCTCCCCGTCCTCAAGGAGCACACGAAGATCCCGCATCGCTTCCCTCTTGTCAGGCTGCTCCGGCACTCCCGGATAGGCGTGGGCAAGAGGTACATAGAAGGAACGGCCTTTCCCCGAACTCATTGAGATGCCGATAAGATTCGCTGCCATAGGGTTTCTTCCGGTGGCCTCCGTGTCAAAAGACACCTCAGTCTTCAGCATAGAAATAACTTCCCGCAACCGTGTAAGATGCAGGATTGTTTCGCAATCTGTATCTGCCGATGCGCCCGCCGGGGCGAGTTTCATGAGACTGCCGAACTCAAGCTCTCTGCATAATGAAAGAAAGGTAGTCCAGTCAGGGTCTTTCATAATACATTCTTCAAGACAAAAATCCAGAGGCACATCTGTGTCGAGTGTCGCAAGTCTTCTGCTCAGCCGCACGATATCCACGTTCTCAGAGACTAGTCTTCTCAGCTTTTCCTTCCTGATGCTGCCGGATTTCTCCAGAAGCTCATCGAGACTCTGAAATTCGGTGAGGAGTTCCCTCGCCGTCTTTTCTCCGACACCCTTGATCCCCGGTATATTGTCGACAGCATCCCCGGTAAGCGCCATGTATTCCGGTATCCGTTGGGGCCCGACCCCATATCGTTCCTTTACATATGCTTCGTCGAAGACCCGCTCTTTCATCGGATCGTAGACTTTGATCCGGTCGTCGACTATCTGCAGCATGTCTTTGTCTCCCGTCACTATATAGACAACAGCCCCGCGCGACTCCGCCTTCTTTGCCAGTGTGCCAAGAATATCATCCGCCTCATAACCCGGTATTTCATAGACCCTGAGATTCAGCGCGGCAACCATCTTCCTGATATACGGAAGCTGCTCGATCAGGTCACTGGGAGTTTCAGGCCGCTGAGCCTTGTACGCCTCAAATATCCGGTGTCTTTCCGTAGGCACCGGCGAGTCAAAAGATACGACCAGGCTGTCCGGTTTCTTTTCCCTGATGATTTTGAGAAGCATATTCGTGAAGCCGTATATTGCGTTCGTAGGAAAGCCTTTAGAGTTTGTGAGGCTCTTGATGGCATAATATGCCCGGTACACGTAGGAGTTGCCGTCAATGAGGTAAACGTTCACAGAAGATTATACCCTATAAGAGGTATCCTATTGCCACAGGAAGCAGCCCGTATGGGCTGAAACAGAAGATCTGAAGCGGGGAACTACTAAAGATTCAGGTCCTGCCGATCAGCAGAGAAATCTCACGACTTCTCGTCCCAGAAGTTCTCTGAGAAAACAAGACCGGCTCCTATCAACCGCTTATAGTCCATCCTGAGTCTTTCATTCGCGACATGCACGCTCTTTGCCATGTTGGACGCTGAATCCCCCTCGATTCCCGAGGCATAGAACTTGGTAATCTCGTGGGTCCTGTCACCGACTTTAAAGACAAAGTCCGCAGCAAGGAAGTACATATCGATTTCGTCTTCAGACTCTCCCGGCTTATAAGGATAGAATTTGCGGGTGAGAACATGCCTGTTCAACGAGACGGTCAGATCGATCCCTTCTCCGGATTTCGCGAGAGATATGAAATCTTCAAGTCTGTTCAGCACGCCTTCTTCCATCGATCCACCCCTTATGTTTCTTCTTTTTGCATCATTGGCGGAGGGGCAGGGATTCGAACCCTGGGTGAGGTTGCCCCCACAACGATTTTCGAGACCGTCCCGTTCAACCGCTCCGGCACCCCTCCAACACAACTATTTTACATTAAAGACAAGTCCAGTGGTTACTCAAAAAGGCTCTTCTTCGGCATCTCCGGATTGTTCGGACTTCTCCTGTATCTCCGACAGGATGTTCTTTACTTCATCTTCGGTTGTCCTGAGATGCTCCTTACAGAATTTTATGAGATGGGCCGCCCTCTTGACCTTCTCCGCGAGCATATCAACATCCACACTCTCCCTTTCGATTTCGGTGATGATGGCCTGCAACTCCTCGATTGCCTTGCCATATGTCAACTTCTTTCTCTCACTCACGGGGGTCCTCCGATCTCTCCATGTCTTCCACGATACTGGTGATAGTGCCGTTAGAAAGCCTTGTCGATATTATATCAGTCTTGCGGGTTTCATTGACATCCTTGAGAATCCGTCCTCCTAGCGAGGTTATGCTGTACCCTCTCCTGAGAACATTCACGGGATCCAGAAGACGGACTCTGGCCTCAACATGCTCCAATTCCTTTCTGTTCATCGCCAGGATGTGCTCGGGAACAACCCGCAGGACCTTCGAATGCTCTCTGACGATACTCTCCTGCGCGGACAGCGCACTCTCTGAAGCATGCCTTAGATTCTCTTTGCACACATCGAGATGGGCGAATGGCAGCTTAAGGGCAGCGAGGGAAGATGCCTGGAGGGCAAAGATATCATGCTTCAGTTCCTGGAATGAGAACCGGAGGAAATGTTCTGAATGCCTCAGAAGGCCTAAGGAGAGATTCGAAAGAACATGTTTCTCCGAGGCTATCAATGTATTTGTCCTGAAAGTCAGGCGCTCCCTCAGATCATCGACACTGCTTTCAAAATCCCTCGCCCTGGAGACCAGAAAATCTGCCACAGCAGTAGGTGTGATAAGCCTCATATGTGCCACCCTGTCAGCAACCGTTTCATCTCTCTCATGCCCTATTCCGGTCAGAACAGGCAGAGGTGCCAAGGCAATTTCCCGGGAGAGCCTGTAGCTGTCAAAACAGTTCAAATCCGCAGTGGAACCGCCGCCGCGAATGATAACTACAGCATCAAAACGTTCCCTCAATCTCAGGCATGATTTAAGAGCGCTTATGATCGATTCCTCGGCTTTTTCGCCCTGGACATACGCATGGAACAGCCTGTGTGAGAACCGATAGCCATATCTGTTGTTGTCGATCCTGTTCACGAAATCTCCGTATCCCGCAGCGCCCGGGGAAGATATGACGGCGATGCGCTGAAGAACAGGAGGCAAGTCTATTCTGCGGTTCAGGTCGATAATTCCCTCTTTGGTCAATTGATCTATGACCTGCCTTCGTCTCAAGGCCATTTCGCCGAGCGTGTAGTTTGGATCTATCTCCCGGATATTTAGAGAGAGACCGTGGACTTCGTGGTAATTGATCCTGGCGAGCACGAGGATCTTCATGCCCGTCTGGAGATTCTGACCTGTCATCCCATGGAAACTCGAGCTTATCTGTCGATAATTGGTAGCCCAGATATTCGCACGCATCTTTGCGGCAATCGCGTCATCCTGTTTCTCGACGAGGTCAAGGTAACAGTGCCCTGAGCCCGCATGACAGCTTATCTGCGCGATCTCGGCAATAACCCAATACTCATCGGGCAGCGTCGCACTTATGGCGCCCCTGATAAGACTTGCCAATTCCCTGAGAGTAAGGAATGTCATACGAAGATAATCACGCCCTCCTGGCCCTGAAGAATCTCCGAAGGATTTCGGAGCATTCCTCCGCGAGGATACCTGATTCGACTTCCACCTGATGATTAAGCCTTTTATCGTTGAGCAGACCGTAAAGGCTGTCGACTGCTCCCCCTTTTTCATCCTTGCACCCGTATACGAGTCTCCGGAGCCTTGAGTTGACCATGACGCCAGCACACATGATGCACGGTTCCTTTGTTACATAAAGGACAGCATCT
>DATHCU010000362.1:0-2013 GCA_035319385.1 Thermodesulfovibrionales bacterium | reverse complement strand
CCTGCGCTCAAAAACATGAAGCTTTCAAACGATCAGCAGATAGGAGTGGAGATCGTCAAGAGATCTCTTGAGGAGCCGATCAGACAGATCGTCAACAACGCGGGCCTCGAAGGTTCCGTGGTTGTGGAAAAAGTCAAACACGCCAAAGAGAATACTTATGGCTTTGACGCGGACAAGGAAGAGTATGTTGACCTCATAAAGGTCGGCATTATTGACCCGACAAAGGTCACAAGGTATGCCCTTCAGAACGCGGCCTCGGTTGCGGCTCTGATGTTGTCAACATCTGTGATGATCACAGATATACCGGAAGAGAAACCAGAAGCTCCGATGCCTCCGGGCGGCGGAATGGGTGGTATGTACTAAGAGACGGCATACGCCGGAAAGTCAGTATGGCAGGGGCAATCCCAGATTGCCCCTGCTTTTTTATTCTGCAATTGACTATGGCTGCCTGATTTTGTCATCCTAAGGTTATGAAGAAGAATGTTCGCATAATCGCCGGTTTGCTCCTGCTTTGTGTGCTTTACGTCGCGGTCCAGCTCTTCCTTCCTCTTCCCATCGGCAATAAGAACATAGAGGTTCAGATACCGAAAGGATCTACCTTCAGGCAGGCTGCCGACGTCTTTGCATCAGAGCATCTGCTGCGGAATAAGATCCTGTTTCTGGTTATCGGAAGGCTGACGGGCATCGACCGGAGGATTCGGGCCGGCTATTACTCCCTTTACAGTTCGATGAACCTGCTGGATCTTCTTGGTGTCCTGCGGAAAGGACAGATCATTGAGTATGAAGTGACCGTAGTCGAAGGTGACTCCCTGCGCGAGGTTGCGGAAAAGCTGTCTGATAAGAATATTGTGAGCAGGGAGGACTTCCTCGGACTTTCGAAAGACACAGAATTCCTGAAATCTTTCGATATTTCGGCGCCTTCCCTGGAAGGCTACCTTTATCCGGAGACCTACAAGATCCCGAAGGGTATGGACCCTCGTGAGGCGGTTGGAATGATGATAAACAAGATGAGGGAGAGGTACTCTGTTCAGCTACGCGAGAGGGCTAAGGAAGTCGGTCTTTCTGAAAGGGAAGTACTCACACTTGCGTCGATCGTAGAGAAAGAGGCTGTTGCGGATGAAGAGAGACCATTAATATCTGCCGTCTACCTGAACAGGCTGAAGAAGGGCATGCTTCTCCAGGCTGACCCGACAGCGATTTACGGTGTAAAGAGTTCGAAGGAGAAGATTACGCACAATGATCTGCTGAAAGATACGCCCTATAACACTTATGTCCACAAGGGGCTTCCACCGGGACCTATCGCATCCCCGGGAATAAAATCGATTACGGCTGCGCTTTATCCTGCGAAGGTGAGGTATCTCTTCTTTGTTTCGAACAACGACGGCACTCATCATTTCTCTGTTTCCGCTGAGGAGCATCTCGCTGCTGTTAGGGAATACAGACAGAAGAAACTGAAGAAGGCGGGCGAAGATGAAGAATCGTAAGAAGACAAGACTCATACATGTGGGAGCTGTCCCGATTGGCGGCGGCAGTCCGGTGGCTGTCCAGTCCATGACAAAGACGGACACATCGGATGTAAAGTCGACTGTCAGACAGATCAGGGGCCTCGAATCTGCGGGCTGCGAAATAATCAGGCTTGCTGTGCCTGACATGGATGCGGCAAAGGCGCTCGGAAAGATTAAGAAGTCGGTCAGAATCCCGATGATCGCCGATATCCATTTTGACTGGAGGCTTGCTCTTGAGGCGATACGTCAGGGAGTGGACGGACTTAGGATTAATCCCGGAAATATAGGCGCTCCGTGGAAGGTGAAGGAAGTTGTAGGCGCAGCCGCAGCCGCGGGGATTTCCATCCGTATAGGAGTCAACGCGGGATCTCTCGAAAAAGACCTCCTGGAGAAATTTCGCCATCCCGTCCCGGAAGCCCTGGTCGAGAGCGCGGCAAGGCATATCAGAATTCTGGAAGCCCTTAATTATACCGATATCAAAGTATCTTTGAAGGCATCCGACGTGCTC
>DATHCU010000361.1:0-8628 GCA_035319385.1 Thermodesulfovibrionales bacterium | reverse complement strand
ACTTCGACCCACGCCGGCATGCCACGATGCTCGCTCTTAGCGAGACTGTCAGCTATTTCAGGGATGTCCCTGCTGGATTCTTTCACTTCTATCAAATCCCCGCCCTTCGAACCAAACGAAGGCAGATTGACTTCTCTTCCGTTTACCATGATGTGCCCGTGCCTGATTATCTGTCTCGCCCTGCGCCTGTTCGGCGCAAAACCCATGCGAAATACCATGGTATCAAGACGGCATTCGATCAGTTGCAGAAGCACTTCGCCGGTAATACCCTTCTTTCTTTCCGCCTCAAAAAAGTATTTCCTGAACTGCCGTTCGAGAAGGCCGTACATCTTTCTGACTTTCTGTTTTTCCCTCAACTGGACTCCGTAGTCAGAGAGCTTCTTAAAGCCCTGTCCGTGCTGTCCGGGAGGATACTTTCTCCTTTCAACACCGCACTTCTCTGTGTAACACCTGTCTCCCTTAAGAAACAGCTTTTCTCCTTCTCTGCGGCAAATCCTGCACAGCGATCCTATATATCGTGCCACGCTACACCCTCCTCCTCTTTGGAGGTCTGCATCCGTTATGAGGTACCGGAGTTACATCCTTTATGAGATTAATTTCCAGACCCGTTGCCTGAAGGGCGCGGATTGCAGACTCTCTTCCAGCACCTGGACCTTTAACATAAATATCGATCTGCTTCATGCCGGAATCGATTGCCTTCTTGGCTGCAGCCGCAGCCGCCATCTGGGCCGCATACGGAGTTCCTTTCCTCGATCCCTTAAAGCCCAAATTGCCGGAACTCGCCCAGGTGACTACGTCACCGTTTGGATCAGTAATCGTCACTATGGTGTTGTTGAACGTAGCCTGTATATGAGCTGCCCCATACACAATATTCTTCTTGTCTTTCTTTACGCCTCTTTTCCTCTGAGCCATTGTCTACGCCTCTTTCTTCTTGCCCATAACAGCTTTTCTTGGACCTTTACGGGTTCTAGCATTTGTTCTTGTTCTCTGTCCTCTTAAAGGAAGACCTGAGCGATGCCGCATTCCTCTGTAGCTGCCGATATCGGTAAGCCGCTTGACAGCCAGAGATATATCGCGCCTAAGATCGCCTTCGACCCTATAATCCCTCTCTATAACCGCCCTTATCTTCAGAAGGTCATCGTTCGTGAGGTCTTTGACCCTCGTGTTCATGTTGACCCCTGTTTCTGTCAGTATCTTGCGAGATATCGATCTGCCTATACCGAATATCCTGGTTAAACCTATCTCGACACGTTCATTTTTGGGTAAATCAACTCCGGAAATTCTCGCCATTTGTTCTCCTCATTTGAGTCGCCAGTCAACAGTCTGCGGTCACTATCCTTCCCTGCGACGACTATCGGCTATTGACTAGTTATCCCTGTCTTTGTTTATGTCTGGGGTTCTCGCAGAGTATTCTGACGATGCCCTTTCTCTTTACGATTTTACACTTGGCGCATATCGGTTTTACAGAAGAACGAACTTTCATGATA
The DNA here is from genome assembly GCA_035319385.1 of Thermodesulfovibrionales bacterium. Classification (GTDB taxonomy): domain Bacteria; phylum Nitrospirota; class Thermodesulfovibrionia; order Thermodesulfovibrionales; family SM23-35; genus DYFC01. The sequence continues at coordinate 7,141 of DATHCU010000361.1, read as the reverse complement.
ACCTCTCGTATTTATTAGACTACTTGAATCTGTAGGTAATTCTTCCCTTAGTCAGGTCGTAAGGCGAAAGCTCAACGGTAACCCTGTCGCCGGGTAGTATCTTGATGAAATGCATCCGCATCTTCCCAGATACATAAGCCAGAATTACTTGGCCGTTTTCAAGCTCTACCTTAAACATCGCATTGGGCAGAGTCTCTACTATTCTGCCTTCAACCTCTATATTATCTTCTTTTGGCATTAGCTGGTTATTATACTACTTCTACTTCATTTCAGTCAATATCTTAGGTTCGTCGTCGGTAATCAGTATCGTGTGCTCAAAATGGGCTGAAAGCCCTCCATCCAGCGTCACCGCCGTCCAGCCGTCATCGAGTATCATCACTTCGTGCCCGCCATCGTTCACCATGGGCTCTATCGCCAGGGTCATGCCCGCCTTCAGCCGCGGGCCCCGATTCGGAGGCCCGAAATTCGGAATTTGCGGATCCTCATGCAAATCTCTGCCGATACCGTGCCCGACAAAAGCCCTGACTACTGAATAACCGTTATTCTCGGCGTGCCTCTGTATAGAATGCGATATATCCGATACCCTGTTGCCCTCTATGGCCTGCCTGATGCCTTTGTACAGGGCTTCTTCGGTCACCTTGAGCAGCCGTTCCGCCTCTGAACTGATCTTCCCCAGAGGGAAGGTAAAGGCAGCGTCTCCGTAGAAACCGTCCTTATACGCACCAAGATCCACCCCGAGGATGTCCCCCTCTTCCAGGATCCTGTCAGACGGGATACCGTGAATGACCTCGCTATTTACCGATGCACAGATAGTCGCGGGATATCCCCTGTAACCTTTGAAAGCCGGCATTGCATCAGCGGTTCTAATGTATTCGTCGGCAAATCGATCTATCTGTCGTGTCGTAACCCCGGGCCTTATCTTATCCCTGAGAAAAGCCAGCGTCTCACCGACAATACGGCACGCCCGGGACATCTTCTCTATTTCTTCCTGAGACTTCAAGATAATCATTTATCGTCAGTCGCCGCTGCATCTTGTTCCGGACTATTTCCTGCCCCTGATTCTGCCCTTCTTCAGAAAACCGTCATATGAGCGGGTAACCAGATGCGATTCAATCTGAGATACAGTGTCCAGGGCAACACCAACTGAGATAAGGAGCGACGTCCCTCCGAAGTAGAAAGGCACATTGAACCTTCTGATCAAAATTTCCGGGATGATGCAGACAAATCCAAGGTACAGAGCGCCCACGAAGGTCAGGCGGGAAAGCACCTTATATATGTATTCGGACGTCTTCTGTCCCGGCCTGATACCGGGGATGTAACCGCCGTATTTCTTCAGGTTATCCGCTATATCGACCGGATTGAATATTATCGCGGTATAGAAATAAGCAAAGAAAAATATCATCCCCAGGTAAAGTAACGTGTAGAGTATCGTCCCAGGTGAAAGCTGTTTGGCCACCGACTGCACCCACGGAATCGCTATAAAGCCTGCGATAGTAGCCGGGAAAATCAGTATAGAAGATGCAAATATCGGGGGAATGACTCCGGAGGTATTCACTTTCAAAGGAAGGTGCGTGGCTTGCCCGCCATAAACCTTCCTTCCGACAACCCTCTTTGCATACTGAACAGGAAGCTTTCTCTGCCCCCTCTCAATGAATATGATCGCGCCTACGACCGCAATCATCATTATCACCAGGAACAGGACAAAGAATATTGAGAGTTCCCCGGCCTGTACCAGCCTGACTGTGCTGATGACGGCGTTGGGGAATCTTGCGACGATACCCGCAAATATGATCAGGGAGATTCCATTGCCTATTCCCCGTTCGGTTATCTGCTCTCCAAGCCACATGATAAATGCTGTTCCTGAGGTGAGCGTTATCATCGTTATGAGCTTGAAGCTCCAGCCGGGGTTCTGTACGAACATACCTCCCTGCATCCCTTCAAGACCTGCGGCTATACCGAAAGACTGGATAGCGGCAATCACAACTGTTCCATATCTTGTATATTTGACGATTTTCTTTCTGCCCGCATCTCCTTCTTTGGCAAGCTTTCCGATAGCTGGGATAACGACCGTCAAGAGCTGCAGGATAATTGACGCGCTGATGTAAGGCATTATACCGAGGGCAAAAATAGTGACCTTCGACAAGGCACCGCCCGAAAACATATCGAAAAATCCCATCAGGGCCCCGCCTCTTTCAGTGAGAAATCTGCTTAGCGCCTCGCCATTAATCCCGGGTGTGGGGATATGGGCTCCAACTCTGTATACAGCGAGCAGGGCTAGTGTAAATAGTACTCTGTTCTTAAGTTCCTGGATCTTGAAGATATTCTGGAAGCTTGAAATAATGCCCAACTTACGACACTACCTCAGCCTTGCCGCCTGCCGCGGCAATCTTGGCTGTCGCAGAAGCGCTAAAGGCATCCGCCCTCACAGTTACGGGCCGTTTAATCTCCCCTTCGCCGAGGATCTTGAGGCCGTTCTTCAGATCCTTGACAAGACCCCGCTCAATAAGGGCCTCCGGGGTTATGACATCCAAATCATCAACCCTTGCAATATCTTTCAGATTGACAATGGCATACTCTACTGCGAGACGGTTTTTGAAACCCCTCTTGGGTAGCCTTCTCTGCATAGGCATCTGGCCGCCTTCAAAAGCAGGTCCAACAGAACCTCCGGAACGTGCCTTTTGTCCCTTATGCCCTTTGCATGAGGTCTTGCCGTGTCCTGAACCTATACCCCTGCCGACTCTCTTGTTCTTTTTTGTACTCCCGGCAGCGGGCTTCAAATCCTCAATCTTCATGACGCCTCCTGTACTTCTTCTTCTGCTTTCCCTCTGAGTCTCATAACCACATCCGGGTCTTTAAGGCTGGAAAGTCCGTGCAAAGTGGCTTTCACAGAATTAAAAGGATTGTGACTGCGGAGAGATTTCGCAACGATATTCTGGACACCCGCTACCTCGAGAATAGCCCTTACAGCACCGCCCGCAATAATTCCCGTGCCTTTTACTGCCGGGTTAATTACAACAGTGCCCGAACCAAACCTTCCTATGATCCTGTGAGGTATTGTCCCGTCTTTGATCGGGAATTTCAAAAGAGCCTTCTTTGCTTGCTCGACGGCCTTTCGAATCGCTTCCGGGACCTCCGCGGCTTTGCCCTTTCCAACGCCGACGGTCCCTTCGCCGTCTCCCACAACAACAAGTGCTGTAAAAGAGAACCGCCTGCCGCCCTTCACAACCTTCGCCACTCTGTTGATATATATAACCTTATCCTTCAAATTAAGTCCGTCTGGATCTATCTTCTCCACATATCCTCCTAAAACTCTAGTCCTGCTGCCCGTGATGACTCAGCCAAAGCCTTAATGCTTCCATGATAAGGATATCCGCCTCTGTCAAAGACAACCCTCTTAATACCCTTTTCCAGAGCCCTCTTTGCCAACAGTTCACCCACCAGCTGAGCTGTTTTCATATTCCCTTTATGTGATTTCAGGTCTTGAAATTGCTTGTCAAGACTTGATGCATTTACAAGTGTATGTCCTTTAAAATCGTCTATTATCTGGGCATAGACATGGTTGAGGCTGCGAAAAACGGATAACCTGAACCGCTCGGGCGTTCCAACAACCTTCTTTCTGATCCGTCTATGCCTTCTTGCAATTCCTTCTTTTCTGCTCTCAGCCAAAGCAACCTCCTCTTATTGAATCAATAGTCAATAGTCACAAACAACACTACTTCTTGCCTGCCTTGCCCACCTTCAGTTTCATTCTCTCTCCAGAGTACCTGAGGCCCTTTCCTTTGTAAGCATCCGGGAACCTGAGGGACTTAAGACGGGCAGCCACCTGACCGATCTGTTGTTTGTCCATCGATGTCAGAGTTATCTGGATCTGCTTGCCGTCGACAGCCGCCTTTACGCCTTCGGGCAGATTGAACTCAATTGGATGAGAATATCCCAGAGTAAACATAATCCTATCGCCCGCCACTTGAGCCCTGTAGCCAACTCCGACGATATCCAGAACCCTCTGATACCCCTGAGATACACCTGTAATCATATTCATCAGAAGACTTCTGGTCAGCCCGTGCAGCGCCTTGTCCGCTTTCAGGTCGCTCACTCTCTCCACTGAAAGGACCGCTCCGTTCATCGCGACCTTGACCCTGTCGCTGTATGTCCAGACCAGTTCGCCCTTCGGCCCAGTGACTTTTACAGTTCTATCATCGATAGCCACTTTAACATTGTCGGGTACTTGTATCGGTTTCTTGCCTATTCTTGACACTGTATATCTCCTAAAAACCCAGGGGCCATGGCCCGGATGTCTTGCCAGACATCATTCCCATGGGCTGAATCTCCCTGATCTATATTGAACACTCTCTCAAGAAGCTGACTACCAGACATAGCAGATGACTTCTCCCCCAGCTCCCTCACGACGACATCCCTTGTCACTCAGTACGCCCTTCGAAGTCGTCAATATTGCAACTCCGAGGCCTCCCATGACATTTGGTATCTCATCACTACCGACATATACCCTTCTGCCGGGCTTACTGATTCTCTTCAACCCTGATATGACGCTTGCATTGTCGATGTACTTCGGGATCACGCGAAGAATACCCTGGCGCCTGTCTTTCAGGATCTTGTAAGCCCTGATAAAACCTTCTTCTTTCAATATCTTAGCTATTTCCAACTTCATTTTCGAGATCGGAATATCAACTTTTTCAGCCTTGATGTGTGTGGCATTCCTCACTCTTGTCAGCATATCTGCTATCGGATCAGTCAGCATTCATTACCTCCAAACAAAAATCCATAGGTTACCAGCTTGCCTTCACGACGCCGGGAATCTGGCCTTCAAGTGCAAGCGTCCTAAAGCAGATTCTGCAGATTCCGTATTTCCTCAGATATGCTCTGGGCCTTCCGCACAATTTGCACCTGTTATAAGCTCTTACCCCGAACTTCGGCGGCCTTTTACACTTTTCGATCATACACAGCTTTGCCATCAAACGCTCCTTTACTGAGTCAATAATCATTAGTCATTGGTCACCATGCTAATTATTGACTGACGATTGACTAATGACCAGTGACTCTTAATTCCTGAACGGCATTCCCATGAAACGCAACAGGGCCTTGCTTTCCTTATCAGTCTTCGCTGTTGTGCAGAAGACCACGTCAAGCCCGTGAACCATCTCAACTTTATCGTACTCTATCTCCGGGAATATGAACTGTTCCTTCAATCCCAGTGAATAGTTTCCTCTTCCATCAAAAGACTTGCCCGAAATCCCTTTAAAATCTCGTATCCTCGGCAACGCGACGCTGATCAATCTGTCGAGGAATTCATACATCATGGTTCCCCTCAGAGTCACCTTGCAGCCGATGGGCACACCCTTTCTCAGCTTGAAGGCCGCGATCGATTTCTTCGCTTTTGTGACGACCGCCTTTTGACCGCTTATCATGGAGAGCTCTTTCTGGGCGGCGTCAAGCAGTTTTATGTTCTGAATCGCTTCGCCCAGCCCAACATTCAGGACGATCTTGGTGATCTTAGGTACCTCCATGATGTTCTCGTATGCAAACTCCTTCATCATGCTCACTACGGCTTCCTTCTGATACTTTTCCTTAAACCTCGGTACCATTACTGATCTATGACCTCCCTGCATTTTTTGCAAGTACGCAGTTTCTTACCATTCTGCAGTACGGAATTGCCGATTCTTGTCGGCTTGTTGCATTTGGGGCAGAGCAGCATTACATTGGAGATATGCAAAGGCGCTTCCCTCTCAATGATACCTCCCTGAGTGTATTGCCGGGTCGGTTTCATGTGCTTCTTGATCATGTTGACCCTCTCAACAAGGAGGCTGTCTTTGCCCGGATAGACGGCGATGACCCTTCCGCTCTTACCCCTTTCCTTGCCTGCCCTCACTATAATTGTATCGTTCTTCTTAATGCTTAAACCCATATTTCACCTATAGAACTTCCGGGGCCAAGGATATTATCTTTGTAAATTCTTTCCACCTCAACTCCCTTGCCACAGGACCGAAAATTCTCGTTCCGACAGGTTCGCCCTGTGGGTTTATAAGAACCACCGCATTCTGATCAAACCTGATGTATGTGCCATCGGGTCTCCTATGCTCTTTCTTCGTCCTCACAACGACGGCCTTAGCGACCGACCCCTTCTTGATGTTGCTGTCCGGCAAGGCCTCTTTCACACTGACGACCACGATATCACCAAGCCTTGCATATCTTCGGTGAAAACCGCCCATGACTTTTACGCATTGCACTTTCTTAGCGCCTGAATTGTCTGCCACTTCGAGCATACTCCGTAATTGAATCATCTTAAATCACTCCAATCAAAGCCTAATCTATTACAGCCCATCGCTTCTCTTTACTAAGAGGCCTTATTTCTATGATTTTTACGGTATCACCGATATTACACTTGTTCTGATCGTCGTGTGCCTTGAATTTGGTCACACGCTTAACTGTCTTCTTATAAACAGGATGCTGGAAAAGTCTCGTTACCGCAACGACGACCGTCTTGTCCATCTTGTTGCTGATTACTTTGCCCGTATAAATTTTCTTAGACATTCTTACTCCTGCAACATTTAGATTTCCGGGTTTCCTAAGATCGCCGGTTCCTTATTCCCCGGCCCGAATCGGCTTATCTCTTCTTGCACACCGCGGAACCCATGTAAGGTTTTTCATTTCCCGCTTTTCGATTTCTCTGTTCTTATCGTCAAGACCTTTGCAATATTCTTTCTTACCGCTCTGATCCGCATCGGGTTTTCTATCTCACCAGTAGCCTGCTGGAACCTCAGATTGAAGAGCTCTTTTCTCAGATCCTGCTCCTTCTTCCCCAGTTCTTCGGTCGTCATGGCTCTCAATTCCGTGGGCTTCATAGTACCTCCTCATCCCTCTTCACAAACTTCGTTGCGATAGGTAATTTGTGGGATGCGAGACGCATGGCTTCTTTCGCAATCGCTTCGGTCACACCCGACATCTCATAAAGGACCCTTCCCGGCCTTACCACGGCAACCCAGTATTCAGGGGCGCCTTTTCCTTTACCCATTCTGGTTTCAGCCGGTTTCTTCGTAATTGGCTTATCAGGAAATACCCTGATCCACACCTTACAACCCCTCTTTGCGTGCCTGGTGATAGCTATTCTGGCCGATTCGATCTGCTG
>DATHCU010000360.1:0-2641 GCA_035319385.1 Thermodesulfovibrionales bacterium | reverse complement strand
CTGACGCTCAAGGACATCCTTAAAGGACTTGAACCGAGGGTTGCTGAGCCGGTTGCGGATACACAGGCCGCAGAGTCGGGACAATCGTCGGTATGGGAGACACTGTTTGGTGCAGGCTCAAAAGAGCTGGCGGAAAAGCCTATCAGTGAGATAATGACCCCGGCAAGGCAGTTTGTTGAACCCGAAGACCCGGTCACAAAGGCCGCTTACATTATGCTTCACGATGACATAGTCCTTGTGCCGGTGCTGGAAGGCAAGAAGAAGTTTGTGGGCCTGGTTAGAATGATCGAGGTGTTCGACTCGGTCTCGGACGAAATTCTGAAGGGATAGGAGAAAGAGATGGCTAGTATAACTCAGAAGAAGGCAGGATGGTCAGTTGACTTTGCCAATGTGATGAAAGAGCATTTTCCGAACGTTCTGACGGAAGTTGAATATGTCAATAAGACTTACACGATACTCAAGAGTTTAGGGTTCAATGATGACAATGCCTTTGCTTCCGTCTGCGTGTGCAGGGACGAAATATCCCAGACTGTGAGGAGCATTATTAAGCACACATGGGGGGAGGCGTTCAATTTCTCCAGCCTGGCCGGCATGTTCACGGCTGGCAAGACAGGGTTAAAGGCTTCAATGCACCACGCCCCCAGGGTTGACGGCAAAGAAAGGTACGTATACTACGTAGTGCCCCATATAGCAATTAACGATGAAGGGAAAACGGGTTTCTGCAAACGCAAAGGCATAAAGGAAGACTCCAACGCCTGCGGAGCGCTCTGCCATTTTCTGAACGAACTCAGCCAGGGGAAGCTACATATCACACTTGATGAGGAAGACATCGAAGAGAGTCTTATCAAGAGGAGGCTTCTCAAGGAGATAGCCTATGGCTATGTTCCGGATCTCCTCGAACTGACCAAGATAACGAGGAAGGTGATCCAGGCGGACCTTGAAAACGTCATCGAGAAGGTCGTGGACAAGACAAAGAGCGATTACGCCATGCTGACCGGCATACAGATACACGCTCCCGACGTGAATTACATATGGCCTTCGGATTCCTATGTGGTTATTGATGGGAAAAAAGGAAATCTGGACGTAGTGTAGAGTAGAGGGCGAGACTCCTCAGCGATCTTCTGCATGCCTCCGGTCAGAGGTTCCGGCGTCGCACTTTTGCAGGTCAGCGCGTCTGTACTGGCACTGTTGCCCTGAGACTAGTACCGCTGCCAGGAGACGAATCAACCGTAAGTCTCCCGCCGAGGGCTGAAAGACGTTCCTTCATCCACTTCAGACCTGTGGTGTCTCCCGCGGCATTTACCGCTGAATAGTCAAAACCGAGACCCCGGTCTTCAACATTGATGGTCAGTTCTCCGGAATCGACCCTCATCATTACGGTAATCTCGTTCACGCATGCATGACGTGCGGCATTTGTCAGGGCCTCTTCAACTATGCGGTAAGCAGCGGTCTCCATATCAGTGCTGAAACGAGTCTCCAATCCGTCATGCCTAAACTGCACACTGATGTTGGTCTGTGATGAAAACCGGTCGAAATGCCACAGGAGCGCGGGTAGCAGACCGAGATTGTCAAGCATTGCAGGCCGCAGGTCAAAGGAAATGTTGCGCACTCTACCGACAAGTTGTCTGACGGCCTCTCTCATGTCCCTCAGCCGCCCTTCCATGCTATCAGATGGCATTGCGATCATCATATCGAGCGCGCGGGTTATGCCAGACAAGGTCTGCCCAATCTCGTCGTGGAGTTCGTGAGCAATCTGCCGCCGCTCGGATTCCCGGACTTCGATCAGTCTATTGGAGAGGGTCTTCAACCTGCCGGCATATCTATTGAGTTTTTCCTCGGTCTTTTTGCGCTCAAGTATTTCGTTTTCGAGCTCTTTAATCACCGCTTCAAGCTGCATGGTGCGCTGAATTACCCTTTGTTCAAGCTCTCTATTGAGCTTTCTGATCTCTTCTTCAGCCTGCTTGCGTTCCGTAATGTCCCTTATTACAACAACAGCACCGGTAATCTTCTCCTGTTCGATAATCGGTGCGCTCGTATACTCTACAGGGAACCACGTCCCATCTTTCCTCCATACGACATCGCCCGTGATATTAAACAAGCTCTCCCCTCTAGTCAGCGTGGAGGATATCGGGCATTCATGCCTTTCGTAAGCAGTTCCGTCAGACCTGGAATGGCGCAGTATGAAGTGCGGGTTCTTGCCTAACAGGTCATCCTCCTCGTAACCCGTCATCCTTAAGAGTGCGGGGTTGACGAACATAGTATTTCCGTCCCTATTGATCCCATAGATGCCATCCCCTACTGATTCCAGGATCGTATTGATCTGCACCAGATTTCTTTTCAGGGCTTCTTCAAAATGCTTCTTATTCGTGATATCGGTTAGGACAGCAAAAGCCCCTCTGAAATTGCCTGAACTGTCAAAGATAGGTTTTGGAGAAATGATAGTGAAGATATCCTGTAGGTCTTTCTTCCTTAGTTTCAGCTCGAAGGCGGAAATAATCCCGTCCTTTACAGCCTTGAATCCCTCCTTCAGAATCTCCCTGGACTCCTCTTCAAGAAAACTCGAGACAGGCCGGCCTATTATCTCACTCCTTGAGTAGCCGGTCATCTCACAGAGCTTGTCGTTGACAAAAGTCAACACAAT
>DATHCU010000359.1:0-3821 GCA_035319385.1 Thermodesulfovibrionales bacterium | reverse complement strand
CGGCTTTGCCCCGCTCGGTCCGGCCGACGGAAAGGTGAAGAACACCGTGTTCGGACAGAACGCAGCGCGGCTGTATCACCTGAGCGATGCAATGATCAAAACAGCCGTAAGGAATATGCAGCCGCTCTGATTGAGCAGGCTGGCTAATAAGGAAAGGATAGATACGCATGCAGAAGATCACTCCGCATTTATGGTTCGACAAAGAAGCGAGGGAGGCGGCCGAATTCTATACCTCGGTCTTCCCTGAATCGGGAATCAAACACATGACAACTCTTCATGGCACCCCTTCCGGCACAGTGGATGTCGTTACCATCCAGCTCATGGGGCAAGAATTCATGCTGCTTTCCGCCGGCCCGCTTTTCAAGTTCAACGAGTCAATCTCGTTCATCGTCCACTGCGATACCCAGGAAGAAATAGACTACTACTGGGAGAGACTCTCTGCGGTCCCTGAAGCGGAGCAGTGCGGCTGGCTCAAGGACAAGTACGGACTTTCGTGGCAGATTGTCCCCACAATCATGGGCGATATGATGAAGGACAGGGACGAGAAGAAAGTCGCGCGGGTAACCGAGGCTTTTCTCAAGATGAAGAAATTCGATATCGAAACCCTCAAGCAGGAATACAAAGGGGAGACGGCATGAGAAGGTTGCTCGTCCTGGCTCTGATTACACTGGAGAATTTAGTGTAGGCACCCGGGAGTACAAGAATAGCTCAGGGGCAATTCTGAGCAGCCGCCGGCACGCGTTGAATACGGTCTCGCACCTGGAGCGTGTCGGTGAACAATTGTCAAACTATCTTGTTCGGGGTAATATAATTGCAGATCGGAACATCGCTCTAAAGAATACTGGACCATGTCGGAGGGGATATGAAAACAATAGTCTGCAGTGTGGCAATCGGAGTTATGCTGTTCGGAGCGGGAGTTTCACCCGTCGGGTCTCAGGCACAGATAGCCGAGGGGTATACCATGGTAAAGACTCCCACCGGACCGGCGGTCTGTCTCGGCAGGTGGGTGCCTTCAAAGGATGTTGCCCTGCCGGGCGTCTGCGAAGGCGAGATGGTCGATCTCGGCCACTTCAATGCTGTTTCCTCGAGGATTACCGCCGACAAGCTCGATCAGATACTGCTAACACTCGCTGCGATCGATCAGAAAGAGGCTGTTAATAACGACCAGATGAGGCAGCTCATCGACATTAATCTCAAGACTCAGGCCTCAGCCGACGAACAAGTAAAACAGGTCAGCGACCTCCTGCATGAATCGATCAACAAGCGATTTGACGACCTTTCCGAAAAACTCTTGGAAGATGAGGCGTTTAAGAAGGAGATTGAGAAACTCAAAGCCGATATCCTGAAAGAGGTGGAGACCGCCGTTAAGCGGAACAGTCTCACCAAGTAGAAGGACCCTGCTTAGAATGTCCTCGTTACGACAGCAAGCACGAATCTTTTTTGTTGCCGACCCCTCACGATGAAACGGTATAATATTGTGAAGTGTTTTCATATTTTGAAATCTGATTAAGGGGAAACTGTGGGGGAAGTCGATATACCAAACCTGGAAGAACTTGAGGAACTGAAGGCGAAGAGTTTCACGAAGAGGGTCGCCCTCATCACAGCTATTTTTGCGGTTGTGCTGGCAATAACTTCCCTCGGAGGCAATAACGTCACTAAAGGGATGCTTCTCTCACAGCAGCAGGCCTCGGACCAATGGGCCTTCTATCAATCGAAGGCAATGAGAGAGCATCTTTATAGAACGAACAAGGAGATGGTGAAGGCCGTTCTGCTCGAGCGCGGCAGTTTAATGAATCCGGCCGCGCGGGATCATTATGAAGCGCTTGAGCAGAAATTCGGCGGGGAGGAGGCCCGGTACAGACAGGAAAAGGCCAAGATCGAGAAGGATGCTAAGACACTGGAAGCCGATCGGGATTTGAACAACAGCAGGGATCCTTATTTCGATTATGCTGAGGTCCTGCTTCAGATTGCGATAGTGATGTCTTCCATCTCGATACTGTCAGGGTCTCGCATCATCTTCTATTTCTCGCTGGGCTCTGCGGCACTCGGGAGCTTATTATCTTTGAACGGATACCTTCTGCTTTTCACAATCCCATTTTTTCATTGAAAGGATGTTGAGCCGGAATGGATAAGGACATCAGAAATAGCATTACAGACAATACAGGGGGGACAAAGGAAGCTGAGCGGAACAAGCCCAATGAGAAGCTTGAACAGCGGGCAAAAGAGCGGGCGGACGAACTGAGCCTGATTAATGAGAAGCTCTGGTATGAGATCGTGGAGCGGAAGAGGGCGGAAGATGAGCTCAGGGAGGCTCTTTCCCTGCTTAGCGCCACTCTGGAATCGACCGCTGACGGAATCATAGTACTCGACAGGGTGGGAAAGACCAGAATATACAACAGCAAATTCAGAGAGATGTGGAACATCCCTGAATCGGTCCTGGCTTCAGATAGCGATGAAAATGCAATCGAGTTTGTTTCCGGCCACCTGAAAGACCCGGCGGGTTATCTGAAAGAGATAAAACAACTGCATGACAACCCTGACAGGCAGAGTTTCGACGTATTGACTTTGAGAGACGGAAGGATATTCGAACGCTACTCGCAGCCCCAGAGAATCGGGAAGCTGACAGTTGGGAGGGTCTGGAGTTTCAGGGACATTACCGAACAGCGAAGAGCTGAAGATGCTTTGCGGAAATCCGAACAGATGCTCCTGCAGGCCCACAAGATGGAGGCGATCGGCCGGCTGGCCGCCGGCGTCGGGCATGAGATAAACAATCCTCTCGCCATTATCAATGAAAAGGCCGGACTCATGAATGACCTGCTTTCCCTGTCTGATGACCTTGTGCAGAACAGAGACACATTCCTCCACCTGGTCAAGGGCATCTTCGACAATGTCGACAGGTGCAGGAAGATCACCCACCGGCTTCTCGGATTTTCAAAAAAGACCGATGCGGCCTATAAACCAATGGACCTGAATGTTGCTGTGAAAGAGGCGCTGGAGTTTGCCGACAGAGAGATCGTGCACAAGAGCATCGTGCTGAAGCTGGATATGGGAGATGCCTTGCCCGAAATTGTTGCCGACAAGACTCAACTGCAGCAGGTGCTGCTCAATATAATCAACAACGCAATAGATGCCGTCGAAAGGAAAGGTGTCATCTCTGTTTCCACCGCCAGAAAGGACGCGAACACCCTTCAGGTTTCGATCAGGGACAACGGCTCCGGCATACATGATGAAACGCTGAAGCATATCTTTGAACCATTCTTTACGACGAAATCGAGGGAGAAAGGTACAGGGCTGGGTCTCTCTATTTCTTACGGCATTATCCAGAAGCTTGGCGGCACTATCCACGTTTCCAGCGATGTGAACGTCGGGACGACCTTTGTGGTCGAAATCCCGCTGAAAGCAGAGCCTCATTCAGAGAGCAAGGGAGTCAAAAGCCCTCCCGCGCATCACGGCAATTAGGACTCCGATGAGAAATGCACCGGGTAAATTCTAAACCTGTCCCGCCAGGTTAGTGGTTTTTGTATTCCGGATGGTCGTACAGTATCGCCATCCTGTTGACTATCCACCTGAATGCGAGGACTTCCATCGTGATAATTCCTATTGTTATGGTCACTTCCATCCAGTGAGGGTAGTAACGCTCCGGAGCGTTCCAGTTGAAGGCTATAACTGACGTGTTAATCCTGTTCAACACAATTCCTATCACGGCGAGGAAGGCGGTCCATCGCGTGATGGTGATGTTCTTGTATCGCACCCCGTATGCCAGAAGAAATGCTGGAAGGACAACAAAGACCGACAGCTCGAACATGAACCAGTATCCATAC
>DATHCU010000358.1:0-6886 GCA_035319385.1 Thermodesulfovibrionales bacterium | reverse complement strand
AAAAAAGTTGCGATGGAGGCATTGGCCCTTGAAGGCATAGACGATTCGGGCCTTGGGGAAACAGACAGAAAGCTGCTGAAAACGGTCATTCTGAACTACAGAGGCGGGCCGGTCGGCATCGAAGCCCTTGCTGCTACGCTCCAGATCGAAAGCGATGTTTTACTGGATGTTGTCGAACCGTATTTACTGAAGACAGGTTTTATCATCAGAACTTCCCAGGGAAGGAAAGCAACGGAAAAGGCTTACAGTCATCTGGACATCTCACACAAGAGCATACCAGGTTTATTTGACGCTCAGAAGAACAAAAGAAACCCGTAAGATTCGCCCATGAAACTCCTGATGCATATCTGCTGTGCAAACTGCTGCCTTTATCCCTTACAGTCTCTTTTTGCAAGGGATATCGAGGTGAAAGGACTCTGGATCAATCCGAACATCCATCCGTTTACGGAATACAAACTGAGAATCGATGCCCTGCAACAGCTCCAAGGGGCCTGGAACCTCGATATAGAGTACATTGACCACTACGGGCTGAAGGAATACCTTCGCATTGTGGTGAACAATGAGGACAACAGGTGCGCTTTATGTTATGCGATGCGGCTTGAAGAAACCGCAAAAACAGCCAAAAAAATGGGGCTTGACGGATTCACGACCTCTCTGCTTGTAAGTCCTTATCAGAAATTTGATATGATAGTAACGGTGGGCGAAGAGATGGGCAAGAGATATTCAATCCCGTTCTATATGGAAGATTTCAGGACCGGATACTATGACGGGATGAAGATTTCGAAAGAGCTTGGCTTATACAGGCAAAAGTACTGCGGATGCGTGTATTCAGAGATGGAGAGGTATGCAAGGCATAAAGGGGCCAGGGACAAAGGTTGACGGTTCCCGATCTGACAGGCCTGCCCATCATTCGAGGTGGAAACGGTTCGAGGCATTTCTGTCTGCTCATTAGGACGATTTGTATCAATATCTTAATCTCCTGAGGAATTATTAGCTGTCATGAATGAAGTTCAACATCTGGGAAGAGTTCTCGTCATCATCGGGATTATCGTGATCGTTGTCGGCGGACTGTTGCTCCTTTCAGGAAAGCTCCCGTGGATAGGCAAGCTGCCCGGTGACATACTTGTCCAGAAGAAGAACTTCACGTTCTATTTTCCGCTGGCCACGAGTATTCTTCTCAGTCTACTGCTGACGCTGATCTTCTGGCTGCTGGGGAAGCGGTGAGAGATCAATGACCAGATTCCTTGTGTTGGCGGGTTTGATCCTTTTTTCCCTGCAGAGCGCTTATGCCTCCCAGAACATCAGGGTGCTTATCCTGAGCGATTCCGCCCCGGCGATTCCTGACAGGACAGAGAAGATAGAAAGACTCGGCAGCGTCAGGGGCGACTTGCTCGTCATGGGAACACGTTATTCGGGCAACATAGACGTCTGGAAGGGAACCAGTGGTCTGTATATCATTAATGAACTGCCTCTTGAGGATTATATAAAGGACGTTGTCGTTGCCGAGGTGAGCGCGGACTGGGACATCGAGGCTCTCAAGGCCCAGGCGGTTGTCTCGAGGACTTATGCGCTCTATCAAAAGAAAGCAAACTCCGGCTCGGTGTATCATATCGCCTCATCAGTCCTGAACCAGGTGTACAGGGGAAACAACCCTGATGCAAGGGTGGCCCACGCCGTGGACGAGACAAGGAGCGAAATACTCACATATAGAGGATTGCCGATCGAGGCATTCTATCACTCCACATGCGGTGGAAAGACCGAGAATCCCGAGGACGTATTCGGGAAGAGTTATCCCTATCTGAAGTCGGTCGAGTCGACTTGTGACATATCTCCGTATTCAGTCTGGGAGAAGCAGATCGAGCCCAGAGAGATCGAAAAGGCTTTAAAGTTGGGGGGAATAAGAGATATAGTGATAAAATCCCGTACATCCTCCGGCCGTGTTAAAGAACTCAGAATAACGACAGCTTCAGGATCATCGTCAATAAGCGCGCCTGACTTCAGGAAGGCGCTCGGGTGGAGCCGGCTTCCGAGCACGAATTTTTCGGTTCAGAAGGATGACGGTTCCTTTCTCTTTGAAGGGAAGGGATACGGCCATGGAGTCGGCCTGTGTCAGTGGTGTGCTCTGAAAATGGCCAGGGAAGGCAAGACTTACAGAGAGATATTGTCCCACTTCTATCCAGGCGCCACAATAACACTTTATGAAAATCGCTGATTTCGATTACCTCCTTCCGGAAGACCTCATAGCCGCAAGACCTTTGGGTGACCGGACAAGCTCAAGACTCCTGGTACTGCATAGAGATGGCACCCTGGAGCATAGCGCCTTCAGCAGTGTTGTCTCCTATATCAACCGCGGCGACATGCTTATAGTGAACAACACAAAGGTCTTCCCAGCCAGATTGGCCGGCCTCAGGTCAAACGGCAGGAGGCTTGAGATCCTGCTTGTGAAAGAGCTCGAGAAGGATACCTGGGAGGTGCTGTCAAAAGGCAGATATACCGGCGTGGTCGTCTTCTCCGATGAGTTTTCTGCTGAAATCAGGAACGGAGAGGTGGCCCGGTTCTTCTATGCCGGGAACTTTATGGAAAATGTCTGGAAATATGGATCGATGCCGCTGCCCCCATATATGAAACGACCGCCTGACGAGTCCGACAAGGACACTTACCAGACTGCATACGCGAAACAAGAGGGCTCAATCGCGGCGCCGACAGCAGGCCTTCACTTCAGCCCTTCGATCTTCGAAAGAATGATATCAAAAGGGGTTAATGTAAGGGAGCTGACTCTGCATGTCGGGATAGGGACCTTCAAGCCGATAAGGACGGAAAATGTTGAAGAGCACTCCATGGATACCGAGTATTTCGAGATTACGAAGGGCCTTCTAAACGAGATAGACGAGACCAGGGCATCCGGAGGACGAGTCTTCGCCGTTGGCACCACAACAACGAGGGCTCTGGAAGGGTTCAGGAGCGGAAATTGCGTCACTGCATCCAAAAACGGCTCAATACAGGGGGCCACGAACATATTCGTGTATCCCGGGTATTCTTTCAAGGTCGTCGATTCCCTGATCACTAATTTTCATCTCCCGAGGTCGACGCCGCTTATGCTCGCATCCGCCTTCTGCAGCCGCGAAAAACTGTTTAAAGCTTACGCGGAAGCCGTGCGTTTGAGGTATAGATTTCTTTCTTATGGTGATGCTATGCTTATTCTATGAAGCAGCCGGGGACAAGAGACAAATCGTCTATTCTGTATATAGGTAAGGGCATTATTATTGCGGTTGTTATTATCACCGCCTCCGTCAGTTTCGTACTTGGGTTCTACGTCGGCAAGTACTTCAATCCTCAGCCTGAGCAGCAGGCCGCAGCGCCGCGGCAGGGTGTCGTTGCCCAGCCGAGCAACGTAATTGCGGAGCCGACCGATGCTCCCGTGAAGAAAGATGACCCAGTTTCTCAGGATCATGTTTCTGACGACAAGAAACGGGTTGCAGATAAAGAGACCGGACCGAAACCACCGGATCCGGTCGAGATACAGAAGCCTGAGCCTGTCCGGGATTCCGGGAAACTGCGGGAGGATCATAGCAGGCAGAAACCGGCTGAAACTGAGGACACCGGCAAGGGTACCAGAAAACGCAGATACACCGTCCAGATAGAGGCTCTAAAGAGTTCTGCCGCTGCCGACGCGCTCAAGGAGAAGTTGTCGAAAAAAGGATATAAGGCATCCGTCGTTTCACATACGACTAAGAAGCATGAAAGGCTCTTCAAAGTCTTTGTGGGTGACTTCGCTACCAAGAGAGAGGCTGAAGTAATGTCTGTTAAGTTGAAAAAGTCCGAGAACCTTCAGCATCCCTTCGTAACATTCAGATCCGAATAGGAGGTCTTACGATAACCGCAGAGATCGAACTCGACAGCGAAAAAGAGATGAATCTTCTTCACGGAAGGCTCGACAAAAACCTCAAGGTGATCGAGGAGACCCTCGGGATTGTCGCCTCTCAGAGAGGAAACAAGATATTCCTGCAGGGGGTTGACGACGCGGTCGAGAAGGCGGAGAAGGTTATTCGAGAGATCCGGTCGATCAGCGGCGAGGGATATATTCTTACTCCCGAGGATATCCGTTACGCGATCAGATCATCCCTGTCAGAAGGTCAGACGACCTCCATGAGGGACCTCTTCATGAATAATATACCCGTGTCATCAAAAAAGCGCTTCATCATTCCCAAGACGGACACTCAGAGACAATACATAGAGGCGATCAGGAATCATGATATTGTCATCGGCATAGGCCCCGCAGGAACAGGCAAGACATATCTCGCAATGGCGATGGCCATCAACGCATTTCTTAAGAAACAGGTGAGCAGGATAGTTCTTGCGAGGCCGGCTGTTGAGGCCGGGGAGAAATTAGGTTTTCTGCCGGGCGATCTCTACGAAAAGGTCAATCCCTATCTGAGACCCCTCTACGACGCCTTGTTTGACATGATGGAGGCTGAGAAGGCCGGCAAGCTTGTGGACCGGGGCATTATAGAGATAGCGCCTCTTGCCTTTATGCGGGGCAGAACCCTCAATGATTCCTTCATAATCCTTGATGAGGCGCAGAATACAACCTCGGAGCAGATGAAGATGTATCTTACCCGTCTGGGCTTCCATTCGAAGACGGTTATTACCGGGGATATAACCCAGATAGACCTTCCGCACGGAAAGGCTTCGGGACTCATCGAGGTTGAAAAGATTCTGAGCGGAGTCGAGGGAATAAAGTTCATCTATTTTTCTGAAAAAGATGTCGTAAGGCACAAACTGGTTCAGGAGATCGTGAGGGCCTACGAACGCTATGAAAAACGCTCACCTGAAGAATAAATCCGCGAAACTCATCGACTTTCTTAAGCATCTGACCAACGGGACGCCCTCACCCATAGCAATGCCCAGTCTTCATCTCAGCAGCAGAGAGAAGCTGATCAGGACAGGTTTCATAGTCATATGCGGCCTCGTATGTTCACTGTCGGTCCAGAGAGAATTCGGGGTGGGGCAAATAGCGGGTGGATTCCTTATTTCGTGCCTGCTGATGGTCATCCTGTACAGGGATATCCTTCGCTACAAACCGGCGTACGTGATGAAGCTTAATATGGTGCTTCTTCTTGGTATCTTGATCATCGGAACGCTTCTTACCGGAAGACTATTCGGTTACCTGCTTGCAACTCTGTCCAAAGGCCTGGAATATAAGTTCCTGGACAGCTCACTATTCGGCGTGCCCATTCCGGCCGGCGCCATGTTCGTTTCTCTGATCTTTGATTTCCATACGGCTATCACTTTCTCCTTTGCCGTAAGTCTCCTCTCAGGCCTCTGGGTGCATGATGCCTCTTTCACGATATATGCGTTCGTGGGAAGCATAACTGCGGCTTTCGGCGTCATTAGGTGCAAGAAGCGCTCCGCCCTGCTTAAGGGCGGAGGTTATGTCATAGCAGCGAATGTGGTGACCGTGCTTTTCCTGCTCCTCTTCAAGGGAGACCTCTTCACGACAAAGGCCCCTCCCTCCATCCTGTTTGCGGCCCTCGGCGGCATCAGTGTTACGGCGATCGTCTCACTCCTGCTGCCCCTGATCGAATACATGTTCAACGTCACCACAGACATAAGCCTTCTCGAATTGCTCGATCTGAATCAGCCGATAATGAAGAGTCTTATGATCTCGGCCCCGGGCACGTACCATCACAGTGTTATTGTAGGGAACCTCGTAGAATCCGCAGCTGAAGCGGTTGGGGCTAATCCTTTGCTTGCACGCGTGAGCGCTTACTACCACGACATAGGCAAGATCAAGATGCCAGACTATTTTGTCGAGAACCAGAGCGGCTCGGTTAGCAAGCACGAAAAGATAACTCCCCACATGAGCGCCATGATCATCACGAATCATATCAAGGAAGGCGTCGAGACAGCAAGGCAATACAAACTTCCGGAGCCGATTGTCGACATCATCGAGCAACATCACGGCACCATGCTCATCAACTACTTCTTTCAGAAGGCTAAAGATATGGGAGACAACGGACAGCGGCCGGTCGAACAGGATTACAAGTATCAAGGCCCAAAACCGCAGACGCGCGTGGCCGCATTGGTGATGATGGCGGATGCTGTGGAAGCTGCCTCGCGGGTGCTTACCGACCCGACTCCCGCACGTATCGCGTCTCTCGTCGACAGGATCATCAACCATATTTTTCTTGAAGGCCAACTCGACGAGTGCGAACTGACACTAAAGGACATACACGAGATAAAGAGGCGTTTTACCTATATTCTTACGGGCATATTCCACAAGAGGATAGATTACCCCGGGTTTGATTTTTCCAATGAAGGTCTATATAAAGAACAGCCAAAGGCTGTTAAAGCCAAATCAGCACAAGGTAGCCTCACTGCTCAGGAAATCCCTGCGTCTTCTAGGACTCAACAAAGCTGAGATCAGCGTTCTCTTTGTCAGCGATAACAGGATGAGGGAGCTGAATCGCCGGTACCGGGGAATCGACAGGACTACCGATGTGCTGTCGTTCGCTCAGGATGACTCCTCGACTCCGCAGACTGTCGCTGCAGGGATGGACGTTATTCTGGGGGACATCGTTATCAGCCCGCGGAAGGCCGCTGCGCAGGCTGTTGAAAACGGACTATCCTTTCACGAAGAACTTGAGAGGCTGCTCATACACGGCCTGCTGCATCTTCTCGGATACGACCATGAAATGAACAGGTATCAGGCAAGAAAGATGCGGAACAAGGCTGAAGAACTGCTTTCTTCGCTGCACGGCAATTGACACATCGGGACATACAGTATCCGCTGTCTCTTCGCTCACATGAGGGATGGTGCGGGCGTGTGCTTGTCAATCCGAGGCCAATATGTTACCTTCTATACAATACAATAATGACATTGCCC
>DATHCU010000357.1:0-5957 GCA_035319385.1 Thermodesulfovibrionales bacterium | reverse complement strand
AAAGTCCAGTCGTTCTTTCATATTCACTGAACGGGCGGTGTTTCCAAGCGTAATCCCCATATCGGCAGCGATTCCCATAAAGAGATTGTTGAACACCTCCAGCAGGACCGGATCCGGATTCCCGATACCGGAAGATATGTGTTGATTCAACATCCTGAGATTCGTAATGGCCATTATTCCTGTCGAGTCAATCGCGGCGCTGAAATCCGGATCAACGACAACGGAGGTATGTGGATCGACAATAATGGCAGGTCCTCTGACCACGGCGTCCGAAGGTAAATCTTCTCTCATGTATACGGGCGCATCGAGAGTGCCGCTGACATAAAATATGCGCTGATGCAATGCAGGCTCCAGGGCGGCGCCCGCACTCTTGGCCCTGCAGGCATACCTTCCAAAGAAGCCGGTGGTCTGTCTCTGTAATTCCAATCTGAGGTTAACCGCCTCCATATCGATGCCTTCGGTTCCGAACCCGAAGAGTCTGGCATACTGTTTCTTAAACTCCTCCAGAGTCTTATCGAACGTTTCGTATCTCAAGGTCAGGAAAGCATCGGTGCCAACAGGCCGCAGGTCGATCTCCTTTTTTGTAATGTAAGCATTCCCATCCCCGTCGGCGCTAGAGGGATCCTCAGTGACAAATCGGAGATGTTTCTCCAGCGCGGCGAATTTGTATGCGAGAAGTTCATGGGTTTCCCTGTTATAGGGCATCAATACGGTTTGAACGGTCCTCTGAGCCGGTTCTGAGATGCCTATTCCATAAGCCGACATCAGGCTCCCAAGCGGATGAACGACAATGGTTTCCATATCAAGAAGCCGGGCGATTGAGCATGCATGCTGACCTCCAGCCCCCCCGAAACACACGAGGGCATATTCTCTCACATCAAATCCTTTTGAAATGGATATTTCCTTTATTGCCAGTGCCATCTTCTCATTTGCTATCCTGAGAAATCCCTCTGCGGTTTCCACGCCGGACAAACAAATCCCCGTCGCGGTGCTGATTTTTTCTGAAAGCTCCCTGAACCTGGCTTCCACGACGACGAGGTCCAGAGCCGAGTTTCTGTCGGGACCGAACGTCGAGGGAAAATGTGATGGGACGAGCCGTCCTGTCAATAAGTTTGCGTCAGTCACCGTGAGCGGGCCCCCAAATCCATAGCAGGCAGGACCCGGATAGGAGCCGGCTGATTCGGGTCCGACGGTCATTCTCTGTCCGTCAAACTTCAGTATTGAGCCGCCTCCCGCCGCAACAGTATGGATATTCAGCATTTCCGTCTGCATTGGTATGCCCTCGATAACCTTGTCGTAGGTCCTCTCGAACCTGCCGTCAAATCTCGATACGTCAGTTGACGTGCCGCCCATGTCGAATCCGATGGCTCTATTAAGACCGGCCTCCTCCGCGATCTTCGCTGCGGCGCGAGCGCCTCCTGCGGGTCCGGACAGAAGCGCGCTCTTGCCGGTGAATAATTCAGGCGGACTCAGTGCGCCATTGCTTTGCATGAATGAGACGGGAATATCTGCCGTCTCTTCCCTTATGTCATCCAGATAAGCAGACAAGACAGTGCTGAGGTAAGCATCGATCAGGGCGCTCTGTCCCCGGCTGACTATCTTAATCATGTCTATGGCCTTGTGCGAAAGCACCACTCTTTTTTCAAATCCGGCATCCTTCAGAACGCTTTCACACAGTAATTCATGGGAAGGGTTCTTCCATGAGTGCATCAGGACGACCGCAACGGAATCTGCTTCCCCAAGTTCGATTTTCCGGAGTGCGGTCAGAAGCTTCTGTGCATCGAATGGCCTTATCACGCAGCCGCGGCAGTCGATCCTCTCCGGGACCTCTACAATGCTGGAATATAGCGGCGGAGACTTTCTTATACACAACTCGAAGATGTCCGGCCTGTTTTGATATCCGATCTCGAGAAGGTCGGCAAACCCCTCCGTTATCAGAAGGACCGTGTTGCCGCCTTTCCTTTCGAGTAGTGCATTGGTGGCCACGGTGGTTCCTATGCGTATACCGTCTATTCTGTCGGCAGGCAAAGGTTCCCCCGGAGTTACGCCCAGTATCCTCCTGATGCCCTCGATCGAAGCGTCCTTGTAATGAGGGCAATCAGAAAGGATCTTCAGTGAGCGAAAAGTGGACTGCGGATCAAAAGCGATTATGTCGGTAAATGTGCCGCCTCTGTCTATCGCAAAACGCCATTTATTGATAGATCCGGCCATCTACCGGTCAGACGATTCGACGCAGGACAAGGCAGTATTTACCCTTCTTCCCTGGTCTCAAGCCACTGTTTAAGAGTATTCATGTCCTTTTCGCTGAGGTTCATTTCCGGATATCTGCTCTCCCCGGAAACTTGAGACATCACCTTCCACATCTGAGTCCTCACAATCCCATAGGAATCCGCGAAGCTCTGGAGGTCTTGCTCCATCTGCGGTGTCACCTTCAGAATGTCCTTCGATGCTTCATCATATCTTCCAAGTCGCGCATGGGATACACCTCTTGCAAATATGGCCACCAGGTAATCCGGTTTCAATTCGATCGAGCGGGTAAAGGCCTTTATGGCAGCCTCGAAATCCTCTTTCATCATGTGTGCAATGCCGCTGTAGAAATAAGCCCTTGGGCTCGTGTTGTTCTCTTTTATGGCGTTGTTGAAATCGGCCAGCGCCTTTTCGCTATCACGCAACTTGATGTATGCAACGCCCCGGCTCAGATAGGTAATATAAGGATCCGCGCCGGCTTCCAGGGCCTTTGTGAACGCTTGCGCGCTTTCCAGGTCCTTTCCGTCCACCATAAGCAACTGCGCTTCCTTCAAAAGTTCATTTTTGTCCATCGAAACCTCCCCGTCCAATCTATCGATCTGTAAACTCCCCCCATACTGCTCTTTCTTGACATAATATCACTTCTGAGTAGACAATAGAAGTGTAATGGATTACTTGATAATTGGCATGAGCGCTGCCGGGTTATCTTGTATGGATACTCTCCTCAGAGTGTCTCCAGATTCCAGAATTACTGTCGTATCAGGCGAGAAATTCCCCCCCTACTGCAGGTGTCTTCTTACATATTGCCTTAGTGGAAAGCTGCGGGAAGAGCAGATGATTATCAGAGATCCATCCTCACTACCCCCGAATGTCAGGCTGATCGCAGGCAACGATGTTGTTGGTCTGGAGACCTCAGGCAGGAAAGCACTGCTTTCCTCGGGTGAAGAGATCAGATACGACAGGCTCCTCATAGCAACCGGCGCCCATGCGGTGAAACCCGGATACGCCGACGAACAAAAGCGGGCTTTTACTCTGAGAGGGATAGACGATGCCAGGAAGATGGCTCCTTTTGTTAAAGGCAAGGCTGCGGTCCTTGGCGGAGGGTTTGTCGGCATAAAGACAGCCCTAGGTCTGCTTGAGCGCAGGGTGAAAGTTACGATGATAATCTCTTCTGCCTATCCTCTTTCGATGGTTCTGGATGCGGGCACAGGCAGATTCGTTGAAAGAGACCTGAAGGAGTTGGGGCTGCAGATCCTCACTGAGGAGGACATCACTGGTCTTGATATGAAGGATGATGCGGTCAGGCTCTCTCTGAAATCAGGAAGAGAGCTGGAGGCGGACGCCGCCGTTATAGGGAAAGGAGTTGCCCCCAGGGTCAGCCTGGCAAAGAAAGCCGGGATTAGGATTGATCTGGGTATTACCGTGAATGAGTATCTTGAAACCTCGTCGGAAGGCATCTATGCCGCAGGGGATTGTTGCGAAGCAATAGATATTGCGAGAAAGAGGCCGTGGATCAACGCTGTATGGCCTGTGGCTGTGGAGCAGGGTTATTTCGCTGCCCTGAACATGGCCGGCATACCATCGGTCTATCCGGGCAGCATCGGTGTCAATAGCCTCAAGACTCCGTTATTTCATCTCATTTCCGGGGGCATACTGAAAGAGACCGAAGGTGTCACCATATTTGAGGATTATGTCCCTTCGACAAATCAGATGAGAAAACTCGCGGTCAGAGAAAATGTGCCTGTTGGGATGGCTTTTTACAACAGTCCCGAGGATGCGGGGGTCGTGATAAATCTTATAAAGAAGGGCGCACCCCTTGCCGTTCATCCTGAGAAGATTGTGAAGAGAGAAGCGAGCGTCATGGATGTCCTTAAGCCTTTATAAAGGAGGTCATTATGAAAGTTGTTGTTGTGAAACCGGAGAGATGTGTCGGATGTCTTCAGTGCAGGTTTGCGTGTTCCGTGGCGCATTCTGCTACTCTTTCGCCTTTTTCCGCGCCATTTGAAGATATCCTCTCAAAACCCAGAATCCATATAGGACTGACTGCCGGCAAGGAACCGTTTCCGAACAAGTGCAGGCATTGCGACCCTGCCCCATGCGAAATGTCTTGCATCACAAAGGCGATTTACAGGGAAGCAGCGTCAGGCACGGTCCTGATCAATCCCGAACGCTGCATAAACTGCGGCATGTGTGCAATGGCCTGTCCCTTTGGCGTCATCAGGTATCACGTGTTTATAGACAATAAGACCTCTGCCCATAAATGTGACCAGTGCATCGCGAGACAGAGACAGGGGAAGATACCGGCCTGCGTGGAGGTGTGCAAAGTAGGCGCGCTCCTTTTCGAAGATTATAATGCGAACATGGACAGAAAGACAGATGAGATGGCTTCTCTGGTTTACCTTGGGATAAGGGGACAAGAGCACGGGCAGGGCCCTTATCCTTCACTGATATCGTATAAACGGCTGTTAAAGGAACTAAAGGGGAGATAGTCATGAGTGAATACAAAGAATACTCCATATGCAAGGACGCTCAGCTGACATTAAAAAAGGCTCATGAGGATGGCGTTGAGACTGCCTGGGACAGACTGAAGAAACAGGAGCCTCAGTGCGGATACTGCGAGCTGGGTGTCTCCTGCCGCATCTGTGTCATGGGGCCATGCAGAATCGATCCTTTCGGAGAGGGTCCGCAGCGCGGAGTGTGCGGGGCCGACGCCGATATCATAGTTGCAAGGAATCTGGCCCGCATGATAGCTTCGGGGGCCGCCTCCCATTCCGACCATGGACGCGACCTTCTCGAGGTGCTGCACAAGATCGGCCATGATAAAGCGCCGGGATACACCATTAAAGATGCGGACAAACTCAGACGGATCTCCCAGGAGTATGGAGTGGATCCGGCGAATCTGGACAACAAGGAGCTTGCAAAGAGACTCGCTGAAGTCATGATGGAAGACTTCGGTATGAAGAAAGACAGGATTACTTTCATCAATCGGGTCCCGAAACAACGAGTCGAACTCTGGGATAAATTCAGGGTGACTCCCCGGGGTGTTGACAGGGAGACCTCTGAAACGATGCACCGCACGCATATGGGTGTGGACAATGACTATGTTTCTATACTTCTCCATGCCGTGAGAAACAGCCTGTCGGACGGTTACGGAGGCTCGATGATAGGCACCGAGCTTTCTGACATAATCTTCGGGACTCCGAAGCCCGGGATGTCGGAGGTGAACCTCGGCGTATTAAAGGAAGATCAGGTGAACATCCTAGTGCACGGCCACAGCCCCATCGTTTCAGAGATGATCGGGCTCGCGGTTGAAGACAAGGCGATGCTCAGGCTCGCCGGGGAAAAGGGCGCGAAGGGGATTAATCTCGCCGGGCTCTGCTGCACAGGGAACGAGCTGATGATGCGGAAGAAGGTGCCGATGGCTGGCAACCATCTCATGACTGAATTGACTATGGTAACCGGCGCGGTTGAGGCGATTATTGTCGATTACCAGTGCATCATGCCTTCTCTCGGGCAGGTTGCCCAGTGTTATCACACGAAACTGTATTCGACCTCAGACAAAGCGAAATTCCCCAATATGGAGCATGTAGAATTCACTCCCGAGAATGCCAGGGAGCAGGCGTTCAAGATAGTCAGGGAGGCAGTCGAAAATTTCTCCAGGAGGGACAAGAGCAAGGTTTATATACCGGTCGCGCCTGTAAAGAATATGA
>DATHCU010000356.1:0-4454 GCA_035319385.1 Thermodesulfovibrionales bacterium | reverse complement strand
AATCTGAATTTATGGCAGGCTCAAAACGTCTATTACAAACTGGCAAAGACGACGTACGAAGAGCCTCAGAAAAGTCCAACGGCCGGTGATGAGGGAACCCAGACGTTGGAGGTATTCAAGCAGATTGGACAAGCCCTCTCCTTCAATCCGGAAGCTATCATGGGCGGTCCCTGACAATACCCGCCAGGAATACTTCCGAACCCAAGGGGTCTTTATCTCATTGCCGCGGATACCATCTGAACAAATGATTCTTCACACTCTGAACATCGATATTGCGCTTTGAAGGTTAGCTGCCAGCCTTGCCAGGTCTGAAGACGCCTGTGATACCTGATCTGAACTTGCGGATGTCTCCTTAGATACGCTTGCTATCATCTCGATATCGCCGCTTATCTGCTCCGACGCGGTCGACATCTCCTCTGTCGCCGTTGCTATCTGCTGCACCATAGTCTGCAGGTCTGTTACGCTGCCGACGATCTTCTTCAGTGCATCTCCTGCCTGTGAGGAGAATTCAACTCCTGCTTCAACTCGTGTTGTGCCGTCTGACATGGATAGGACAGTTCTGGCTATCTCTTCCTGTATGGCGCCTATCATATCGCTGATCTCAGAGGTGGCTTTTGCTGTTCTCTCGGCCAATTTCTTCACTTCATTCGCAACGACCGCGAAGCCTCTTCCCTGCTCACCAGCACGGGCCGCTTCAATAGCCGCATTAAGTGCCAGCAGGTTTGTCTGGTCGGCAATGTCCTTTATGACGTCTACTATCTCGCCTATCTGCTTGGAGCGTTCCCCGAGAGAAGATACGAGTTTTGCCGATTCATTCACGGTATTGGCTATTGCTTCTACCTCGTCTACTGATTTTGTCACTATCTCCCGACCGTGGTCGGCTATCCCGAGTGTCTCGGCAGATGAGGTGGCGATATTGGAAGAGTTCCTTGCCACGTCGATAACTGTCTGTGACATTTCATTGGCTGCGGTCGCTATCTGAGATGACCTTCCAGCCTGTTCAGTAAGTCCCCTTGACATCTGCTCGGAGCTGGCTGAGAGTTCCTGACTTGCGGATGCCAGGTTGTCGGATGATGATTTTACATTAGTTATGACCTCTTTCAGTTTATCCACCATGGTTTTGGTGGCGGCAAGCAGCCGGCCAGTTTCATCCTGACTTTTTACCTCAATACTTACTGTGAGGTCTCCGGCGGATACCCTATTGGATACTTCTACCGCTTCGTTAATAGGGTTCGTAATGCTTCGCGCCATTAACGTGCTGATTCCCAAACCCAGGAATATGCAGATAACCGCGAGAACCGCCATGATCGAGATCGCCCGGACCGTAGTCGAGCTCACAAGAGACTCGATAGATGCCATTCGCTTATTGCCTTCGCTGGCGAAGTCCCTGGCATCCTCTTCCATCTTGTGTATGACGTCTTTATATTTGCTGATGGCGGCGTTGGCCTCCTGCGGCGTCCTGATTTTTCCGGACTCGATCAGGCTGCGAACGCTGTTGAAACCCGCCTCATATTTCACGAGGTTTTCTCTCATCGCCTTTACCAGTTCCCTGTCCCCCTGAGTCTGGGCAACCTTATCGAGGTCGTCAATCCTGTCTGCCAGGTTCTTGGACAGTTCACGCCATTTGGCGAGATATTCCGCTTCTTTTTCTCTGCTCCCAATGTTCAGATAAAGGTCTTTCTCGAATCTCCGCAGACCCAGGACATCAGCCCCTGCCCTCGCAGAATTCTCGGCAATCTTAGCTTCAGAGTGAAGCATCCTGATGGTTGTTCCGGAAACAGACCTTATCCCTTGATAACCTGTTATTCCCATTGTAATTATCAGCAATAGGAAGACAGTAGCATTAAGCTTCAAACGGCTCCCGATTTTCAAATCCCTGATTTTCAAACAATTACCTCCATGTTTCGGTTTTGCTGTGGCAGCTATGCATCACTTGCTGCGAAGACCGGACTTTGGCGCCCGGCATGACCGCATGATCTGCATTCTCTCTGCTGAACTCCACTAGTTTTCTTATCGGCAATTTGATGCGGAACTTTAGTACGCATTATGAGCATGGCCTGTAAGAGGGGGCCCAGGGCCTGAGCTTTCTTCCCGCGTAACTCCGGCAACCGCCTGAGGAGGCCTTCCATATCTATGTGAGGATTGAAGGCTCCCATCCTCCTGTGGTCCGGCTCCGGGAAACTTGCTATAATGATGACGGCGGATCTTATGGCCGACGGAATGAATAATTATGGTCGAACGCAAATAACTATAACAGGGGGATCTCATGGACACAGGTGAGAAGCCGGTTGTATTGAATCAGGAAACGGTAAAGAACATTAAGGACAAGTTTGCCAGGGGCTTTAAGGGGCTGAAGGTGGTGGTAATCGTATTCGTGCTCCTGATCGTTCTGCTGACTCTGAACCCGTTTGTCGTGATAGGCGCTGGTGAAAGAGGGGTAATCCTGAATTTTGGTGCTGTCCAGCCGAGTGTTTACGATGAAGGTCTCCACATACGTGTGCCCATAATGCAGAAGGTTGTCAAGGTAGATGTGAAGGTCCACAAATCGCAGACCGATGCAGAGTCTGTCTCGAAGGACCTGCAGGATACGCGTTCCACAATTGCTGTCAACTATCACATCCTGCCTGAAAAGGCCAACTGGATATACCAGAACATAGGCACGGAATACAAAGAGCGTATTATCGATCCCGCAGTCCAGGAGGTTGTGAAGGCCATTACAGCAAGATTCACCGCTGTTGAACTAATAACCCAGAGGGAGAAGGTGCGCTCCGAGATCAAGGAACTCCTGAAGCAGAGGCTTGTGACCTACAATATAGTCGTAGACGATTTCTCGATTGTGAACTTCGCATTTTCCCAGCAGTTTACACAGGCGATTGAATCAAAACAGACAGCGGAACAACTGGCGCTTAAGGCCCAGCGGGACCTTGAACGCATAAAGATCGAGGCGGATCAGAAGGTTGCATCTGCCAAGGCGGAAGCGGAGGCCCTCAGGCTTCAGAAGGAAAACGTCACGCCGCAGCTCATAAGACTCAGACAGATAGAGGCTTCGCTTAAGGCGATCGAGAAGTGGGACGGCCATATGCCCAAGGTCACTTCAGGGACTGTTCCGTTCATTGATGTTAAGAGCTTTGAGAAGGAGTAAGCGTGGGAGGTACAACAATGTGCAGAAAGTGTCTGATTTTCATCGTGATGGGCGTGGCGCTCCTGTTCCGTGTTTCCATAAGCGAAGGGGCGGAGGGAGGTAAATCCTCTCCCAGGGTCATTAAGACAAGCCCGGGAAACGGCGCGACCGATGTCGATCCTTCTTTGGGCGAGATCAGCGTGATGTTCAGCCGGCCGATGCTGGACAAGAGCTGGTCCTGGAGTTATGAGGAAAGGAGCACATTCCCCGAGGTTGCGGGAAACCCCCGTTATACCGATGACGGCGCAACCTGTGTGCTGCCCGTTAAGCTGCAGCCGGGCAAGCAGTATGTCATATGGATAAATACGTCAAGGCTAAAGAATTTCAAAGACCGGAACGGTACTCCTGCCGAGCCCTACAAATTTACTTTTATGACGAGAAAAGAATAGGCCGGGCGACGCCCGAAGCATATCAGTTTGATCTGTCGAAGAGTTCAACTTAAGACCTTTCCTGCGAATATCTATGACCGTGTTTCCCATTTTCTGAAAGTGTTTTAGCCTGCTCGGATAGCCCTTTCTTTAAGCGGCGTAACCCTGTAAAATCTGTTACATCGGACTATGTTAAGGACATCTTCAAAGAACGGCGAACGGGATATCTCAGCGATCATGAGGAAAGTGCGCTCCACCGGCACTTCGCCGGAAGTCGCCCTGCGCAGAGCGCTTGCGGCCAAGGGCCTCCGTATAGGCAATAACGGATGGGACAACCTCCCTGGAAAGCCTGATATTGTATTGCCTGAAGAGCGCATCGCTATTTTTATCGATGGGGATTTTTGGCATGGAGGCCAATGGCGGAGAAGAAAACTTGCTTCTTTGGAGGAGCAGTTTGAAACAACGCCTAAAAAAGAATATTGGGTGACTAAGATCAGGCGTAATGTGAACAGAGATTTTGGTAATACTAAGAAGCTCTTGGATGAGGGCTGGAGAGTAATTCGCTTTTGGGAGAGTCAGATCAGGAACGATTTGGAGTCTTGCGTAAGGATCACACTTGATGCCTCAAAGAAGAAATCGAAATCGGATGTCTGCTCCATCGTTCCTGACAGGTCTGTGGCGGAATTTTTTGCAGGCATTGGGCTTTGGAAAATGTGACAGGGTTTCTTTCTTCTATAAAGGGAATGATTTCAAAAAGACATTACTCGCACTGAATAAACTTGGTTATACGACGGACGCTTTTATTCTGGACGATGCCATGTTTAATCCTAGGGAGTGCGCCCGGTTGATGGGGGCCAATGATTATATTATTAAGGCGCCGATCAATCAGGCTCTGTTCGGTTTTG
>DATHCU010000355.1:0-4216 GCA_035319385.1 Thermodesulfovibrionales bacterium | reverse complement strand
CACCTTTGCATCTAATATACACCGCATACAACAGGCGATAGACGTTGCTGCCAAGTACGGAAGAAAGGTTATCCTCTCAGGGAAAAGCATTGTTTCCAATTCGCAGATAGCGCTGAATCTGGGGTATCTGCGAATACCCATGGATACCTGGCTGAAACTGGAGGACCTCAAGAAGCTCGAGGACCGCGAAGTTGTCATTATTACAACGGGAAGCCAGGGCGAGCCGATGAGTGTCATGTCAAGGATAGCAATGGATGAACACAAGAGCATAAAGATAAAGGAGGGAGACACAGTCATCCTCTCTGCGAAGATGATACCGGGGAATGAACGGTCGATAGGAAAAATCATCAACCACCTTTTCCGGAGGGGAGCCAATGTCATCTACGAGAAGGTCTCTGAGGTGCATGTCTCAGGGCATGCCTCCAAAGAAGAGCTGAAACTTATGCTCAACCTGATAAAGCCGAAGTATTTCATGCCGGTGCACGGCGAGTACAGGCACCTCGAATACCACTCAATGCTGGCCAGGAAGATGGACATCCCGAAAGAGAACATATTCATCATGAAGAACGGCGATGTCCTGGAAATCGGAGATACTGAGGCCCGGAGGAACGGGAACATAAATTCAGGCCGCATCTTCATCGACGGCAAGGGGTTCGGAGATGTGGAGGAGATGGTGCTCCGCGACCGGCTGAGGCTGGCCCACGATGGGATTGTGATAATACTTTTGGCCATTGAGAAACTCACTGGCAATATAGTGTCCGGACCCGAAATGATATCGCGGGGCTTTGTCTTCGAAGACGTCTCTCAGGAGATCATCAGCAATGTGAAGGAACTCCTCGAAAAGACTATCAAGGGGCTGGAACGGGAGTACATCTCGGACTCATCCCTGCTTAAGGCAAAGATCAGAAGCACCCTTAAGAAATATCTCAGGGATACCATGGACAGAAGGCCCATGATCATGCCTGTCATAATCGAAGTCTGAGTTGACCGCTGTGAACATCGTACAATCCTCTATCTGTTATAATCAAAAACCATGTTGCAAGCACTAATATTGGGCATTGTCCAGGGGCTGACCGAGTTTCTGCCGGTCAGCAGCACCGCGCACCTCATACTCTTTCCGTGGTTCTTCAACTGGAGCGGAGAAGTAAACACCCTCAGTTTTGACGTTGCTTTGCACGGAGGGACACTTCTCGCGCTTCTCCTTTGCTTCTGGAGGGATTGGCTGGATCTGCTGCTCAGAAAGCATGCTCTTCTCGGTCTGATTGTCCTGTCATCAATCCCGGCGGGAATTGTGGGCCTGCTCCTGAACAAGTTTGCGGAGCATTCGTTGAGGAGTCCCATACTCATAAGCGTAATGCTGGTGGCGGGCGGGCTTGTCATGCTTGCGGCCGAGAAGATATACAAGTATCGCAGCATGGAAAAAATCACTTTGAAAGATGCCGTCTTTATCGGAGCTGCACAGGCGGTCGCCATCCTGCCGGGTGTCTCCAGATCAGGGTTCACAATAGCCGCGGGCCTGTTCAGGGGGCTCGAACGGGAGTCTGCGGCCCGGTTTTCCTTTCTCCTGTCAACCCCGGTTATCGGCGGGGCCTTTCTGCTTCACTTAAAGGGTCTTGTCGTGAATCATGCCGACCACGACTCCAGGCTTTTTGCGATAGGTCTGGCAACCTCCTTTATCACGGGATTGATCGCCATCAAGTTTATGATGAGCTTTCTGAAGAGATATCCTCTGAACGTCTTTGTTTACTACAGGTTTGTCCTTGCTGTTGTTATAATAGCTGGTATATGGCTGAGAGGCTGAAGAGGGTAAGGGAAGAGGTCACCGGAGTTCTTTCCATAATGGGGAGCCTCTTCCTTCTACTGGGGCTATTCAGTCATTCTCTCAGCGACCCCGTGCCTTTCTTCAGGACGACCGAGCCGCCTGAACCGATCCGGAATCTGGGTGGCATAGTCGGCTCCTATATTTCGGGCTGGATGATCATCTTGCTGGGACTCGCCGCTTATCTCGTGCCTTTCTTCATAATCGCCTTCGGAATAAAACGCCTGCTGGGCAGAGCTGGTCATAAGGTGTACGTTCTGGGAAGCGTCCTGTTTGTTTTTTCCGCATCCGTAATGTCTGCACTGCTGGCCGATACGTTTCATCTGATGCTGAAGCTTTTCCCTGACGGGCTTGGAGGCCTTGCGGGAAAATCGGCAGCGCATATTGCCGAGAACCTGGTGTCCTTTCCCGGGTCATACATTTTCGCCCTTTCACTTCTTTTCACGTCCATTATACTGGTAAGTCCCGTGTCTGTTACGGCCATTGCACTCAGGAGGGGGAAAGAGGATGTGCTGATGGAGGATATTGAGGAGGAGCCCGCGGTCGAAGATCAGGAGATCCTGATCAAAGAGCCTGCGGCTGTGCCGATAATCGCGCCTGAAATTTCTCACCCGGCTGAACCGGAGCCTGTGAAACCTCCCGGGCCCGACGGTTATCAGCTCCCTTCACTGGATCTGCTGAATCTCTCCGATGCGGCTTCCATAAGGCCGTCCAAGGATGAACTGTTGAACGATTCGTCACTCATCGAGAAGAAGCTTGAGGATTTCGGCGTTGAGGGCAAGATAACGTCCGTGCACCCGGGGCCGATTGTTACGATGTATGAATTTGAACCCGCGCCCGGAGTGAAGATCAACCGGATAGTGTCTCTGAGTGATGACCTGGCCCTGGCGCTGAAGGCGCAGAGCGTAAGGATTTCGCCGATCTCCGGCAGGGCGGTGATAGGGATAGAAGTACCCAACAAGCAGAGAGAGACAGTGTGCCTGCGCGAGATATTGTCCTCCGAAGGTTTTAAGAGATCAAAATCGAAGATTACACTGGGGCTTGGAAAGGACATCTCCGGCTCCCCGATTGTTGCGGACCTTTCAAAGATGCCTCACCTGCTCGTGGCAGGGGCAACAGGCTCCGGCAAGAGTGTGTCGATAAACTCCATGGTCATGAGTTTCCTTTACAAGTCCACCCCGCGTGAGGTGAAGATGCTCATGATTGATCCCAAACTGCTCGAACTGTCTGCCTATGAACAGATCCCGCACCTTATCTCGCCGGTCATCACGAACCCGAAGGAGGCGGCCGAGGCACTTAAAAAGATGGTCTTCGAGATGGAAAGGAGATACCGGGTGCTGGCTGAAAAGACGGCGAGGAATATAGACAGCTACAATATTCAGGTGAAGGACGAGGAGATCCTGCCTTACATTGTAATTATCATAGACGAGCTCGCTGATCTTATGTTCACCGCGCCGAGTGACGTCGAGGACTCCATAGCGAGGCTCGCGCAGATGGGAAGGGCTTCCGGAATCCATCTTATACTCGCGACTCAACGGCCTTCCGTGGATGTTATTACCGGGATAATCAAGGCCAATTTCCCTGCGAGGATAGCCTTTCAGGTGTCTTCAAAGGTTGATGCCAGGACGATCCTGGACACGCACGGCGCGGAGCAATTGCTCGGCAGGGGCGATATGCTCTTGATGCTTCCGGGAACAAGGATAGTACGTGTGCACGGCGCCCTTGTAACCGAAGAAGAGATCAAGGGAGTGACCGAATTTGTGAAATCACAGGCGCAGCCAGATTACACTATATACGAAAGCATACAGATACCCGATGAATCAGGGGATGACGACAGGGAAGGGGATCGGGATGAGATGTATCAGAAGGCTGTGGACATAGGAGAGGCCACAGGCGAGGTCTCGATCTCTTCCATCCAGAGACGCCTCAAAATAGGTTACAACAGGGCTGCGCGGATTATGGAGCTGCTTGAGGAAGACGGGTTGGTCGGTCCTCACAGGGGGGCGGGCAAGCCGAGGGACTTTTTGGGAAGAAGAAGATAACACGCAGATTTGGTGACGAATAAAGAAAGGGTTGGGCCATGGCCCAACCCTTTCTCTTAATAAGACGACATTTCCTACCAGTTATACATCAGAGATGTTATGTATCTCCATCCATGCTGGTTTGTTGTATCCCACTCGGTATTGACGTACGTGGCTTCTACGCCGGCCGAGATGTCTTTCATAATCTGATAGATGAGATTGCCGGTCGTGTATGTGCTCTTACGGTAGAAGCTGCCGGCCACATCGTCGTTCTTCGGGTCGTCCAGGCCGTAGCCGAGGTTTACTTCAACGTCTTTCATCGGCTTCACATTGAGCTGAGCCCATCCGCCGCTTGTCATAATGGCGTGCCCCGCTG
>DATHCU010000354.1:0-2007 GCA_035319385.1 Thermodesulfovibrionales bacterium | reverse complement strand
AGCCGCAAAGTGGACCACTATGTCGGACTTCCCCGTCAGATCGCTCACGAGATCAAGATTGTTTATGCCTCCGTACCAGAATTCGAACCTCTCCGAGTTGCGGATATCGGGGTGTATGTTTTCGATTTCGCCGGCGTATGTCAGGAGGTCGAGGACAACAATCCTGTAATCGGGGTACTTCCTGAAGATATGCTCAACGAAGCAGCTTCCTATAAATCCGGCACCGCCGGTTATCAGAATTGTTTTCATCAGAGGCCTTTCTATCTGTTTCAGTCTGCTACGAACTCTGACTCCAAGAAAATTCGTCATTCCCGCGAAGGCGGGAATCCAGTCTCTTCAACGGTCCCTGGATCCACCGGTCAAGCCGGAGGATGACAAGCGACACATCCGTGAAAAGAGACTGCCAGTAAAAACGATTTATTATAGAATCTTTTTCAAGGTCTTTACTATGTATATGAGATCTTTTTCTTTCAATGATGGGTATAGAGGCAACGAAATAGTCCTGCGACCGATATCTTCCGCCACCGGATAATCTCCTTCTTTGTATCCAAACCGGTCCCTGTAGTATTTCAGAAGGTGTATAGGTCTGTAATTAACCGCTACTCCTATGTTATTGTCTTGCAGACTCCAGAGAAGCGAGTCCCTCTTGTCGGGTGGAACGAGGATGGTAAACAGATGTCGCGCGTGCTTGGCATTGGGCTGCGTCTTAAGTATTCTGATATCCCTCACGGAACCCAATTCCTCCTCGTAGAGCTTCCAGATGCTGTCTCTCTGCTGCCAGAGTCCGCCGATCCTTTCCAACTGCCCGATGAGCAGAGACGCATGAATATTGTCCATGTTGTATTTCCATCCAAGCATCGGCATGTCCCAGTGCTGGTAATGGTGTGTATATCTGTCGGCAGCGCTCCTGTCGATCCCATGGAGTCTCAGCATCCTTAAAGAATCGGCCAGCACGCTGTTGTTTGTAGCGGCAGCCCCTCCTTCGCCCGAAGTTATGTTCTTTGTCGCATAAAAACTGAAACAGGCAACATCAGAGGCATGCCCCACTTTTAAGCCGTCCCTCTCTGCCTCGATAGCGTGGGCAGCATCCTCTATGAGGCTCAGGCTATATTCGGCAGCAACGGACCGAAGTCCTTTCATGTCGCACATCTGGCCGTAAAGGTGCACCGGAATGACAGCTTTGGTTTTTTCCGTAACAGCAGAGCTGATAAGATCGGCGTTCAGATTTCCGGTATCCTCTTCGACATCAACGAACACCGGCTTTGCTCCGGCATGAAGAACAGCATTGGCAGTGGCGCAAAAGCTCATAGGTGTCGTGATCACCTCATCTCCGTCTCCTATGCCAAGGGCGGTGAGGCAGAGGTGGATGGCCGCTGTGCAGCTCGTAAGCCCGACAGAATGATTAAGTCCGGTGCAGGATGAGAATTTCTGCTCGAAGATCTCGACCTCTTTCCCCGTGGTCAGGAAGATCGATTTTAAGACCGCATTAGTCCGTTTTATGTCGTTCTTGTCTATGCTGTGGCGGAAAAACTCTATTTTTTTCACTAAGAATATTATAAAATCATTTAGGAGAAAAAAGCACGGATTAGTGTATATGACCGGCTCAGCACTTATCATATTAGAAGAGACTGGATAGAACGAAGTGGCAGGATGAGTCATAGAGGATAACAAATGCAAGAGCCTGAGTTTTCAGTCGTCATCCCAATATACAACGAAGAGGAGAACATCCCAGAATTGTACAGGCGTCTGACTCCTGTGATGGAAAGCCTGTGCGAACAGGTCAAATGCGGCAGAAAGGGTTTCGAAATCATTCTGGTCGATGACGGCAGCGGGGATTCTTCCTGGGACCTGATAAAGGGATTGCATGATAGAGATGACCGGGTCAAAGGGATCTGTTTTGCCAGGAACTTCGGACACCATGTGGCGATTACTGCAGGGCTGGACCGGGCAAGGGGAAGGGCGGTCATCCTGATGGACGGCGACCTGCAAGACCCGCCTGAGGAAGTG
>DATHCU010000353.1:0-3279 GCA_035319385.1 Thermodesulfovibrionales bacterium | reverse complement strand
TGACATCTGTATGGCGTGACATATATCCGGTCTCCAATTTCAAAAAGCATTCTTTCCACACGGCCGGGTTTGATGGTCCAATATCAGGGAAGAACCGGCCAAGAGTAT
Source organism: Thermodesulfovibrionales bacterium (assembly GCA_035319385.1). Classification (GTDB taxonomy): domain Bacteria; phylum Nitrospirota; class Thermodesulfovibrionia; order Thermodesulfovibrionales; family SM23-35; genus DYFC01. The sequence continues at coordinate 3,171 of DATHCU010000353.1, read as the reverse complement.
TTTACCAGATTGATGAGACAATCAGTCTTCCTGGGATTGCAAATCTCATGCATGCCTGGACGCTACCAGACTCTTCCATGTGTCCCGCAAGACAATCTTCCGCTTCCTTGACTTAAGTCAAGGACTTCTGACCACGCTTGTCATTATGATTGATTCAAATCCGGAAAGGGTTGCTGCCGAGGTGGATAGAAGCAGGCACCTGTATCCAAGCCGCTTGCTCGGAATGAAACGGAATCTGGGGCCTTCCCCGTCGGATTGTGGGGGGAATGGCGAGCGAATATGTAGAAATAATTCCATACGTTAAGATGTCCTGGGGTTTTTGCCGAAGGGTTCTACATCCAACGTGTTTGTTTGTAATTTGTTATTGACTTGATATAATTGAGGCAGAATGGATAATGAATTGCGGAAAGGATACTACAATGAAATCCATCTTTAAGATAACTTCCCTATGCCTTTTTACGACGCTCTTGTTCACTGCCGTCTGCTCTGCTGCCTTAGCCTCGGAAGATCCGACCTCTTCTGCGGAGCAGAAATCAAAATTCTGCATAGGCTGCCATACAATGGAGGCTGAGTATACGGCCTGGACTCATTCCTCCCATCACAGAAAGATGTGTGTAGACTGTCATCTGCCGAATGAGAACAAGGCAGTCTATTACCTCTGGAAATCTCTCGACGGATTGAAGGATGTTGTGGTTTTCTACTCAGGCAGTGTTCCGGAACACATAAAGATATCTTCACACGGCGAAAGGGTCTTGCAGGCCAACTGTATACGGTGTCACGAGACAACTGTCATGATGATCGACAGACAGAGGAAATGCTGGGACTGCCACAGAAGGATCGCCCATGCGCATACAGGAATGAGGGAAACATTTTAAAGGAGGGGTTCATGAAAGGTAAAGGACTTTTGTTATCAGGCTTGGCAATTATTATCACGGTCTCTCTATTGTTTATGTATGGCTGTCCGCAGCCGAAGACCGAAGCGGTCAGGCCGGCAAAGATAGCGGATGGAGACGTGGACCCGGCTGCCTGGGGCAAAGCCTATCCCGTGGAGTACGATCTCTGGAAGAAGACGGCCGAACCAGGCGAATCCAAGAGCAAATATAAAAGGGGATTCGATGCCGAAAGGATCATGTATGACAAGCTCTCCGAATACCCTTATATGGCACTACTGTTCAACGGATGGGGGTTCGGCACCGAATACAACGAGCCCCGTGGCCATGCCTATATGGTCTTGGATCAGATTGATATAGACCAGGGGAGGGTAAAAGCCGGAGGTGTATGTCTCACCTGCAAAACACCCTATGCGCCAAGACTAGAAAAAGAGATGGGCGTGGATTACTACAGGATGCCCTACAAAGATGTCTATAACAAGATCCCCGCACAGTACCAGAAACTCGGTGTGGCCTGCATCGATTGCCATAATAACAAAGACATGACGCTGCAGATATCGAGGGGGTTCGTATTAGATCCTGCGTTGAAAGACCTCGGCGTCGAACCTGGGAAATTAACGCACCAGGAGATGAGGAGCGTCATCTGCGCCCAGTGCCATGTTACTTACAACATTATCAAAGACAAGGATATGAAGTCTGTGGGCGTCTTCTTCCCGTGGCAGGGAAGCAAGTTCGGAGGTATCACGATCGAAAATATCATCAAAAAGATGCGGAGCGACCCTTCATATCTCGAGTGGAAACAGAGCGTAACCGGGTTTAAGCTTCCCTTCATACGCCATCCTGAATTTGAGATGTTCAGCAACAACAGCGTCCACTGGAAGGCCGGGGCTTCCTGCGCTGACTGCCATATGCCCTATACAAAAGTGGGGGTCTTCAAGGTTTCGAACCATAGGGTCACGAGCCCGCTTAAGATGAAGATGGAGGCGTGCGTTCAGTGCCACTCCGAAAGCGCGGACTGGCTGAGGGCACAGGTCGAAACCATTCAGGACAGAACCACTTCTCTTATTATCCGGGCCGGATACGCGACTGCCACAGCGGCCAAGCTGTTCGAGAAAGTCCATGCGGAGCAGGCTGCCGGCAAGGTCATAGACAAGGCTCTATACGACAAGGCAAAAGATTATTATGAGGAAGCTTTCTACAGGCTCATCTTTGTGGGTGCTGAAAACTCTGTAGGGTTTCATAATCCAACCGAGGCTCTGAGGGTAGTCGGTGACTCGGTTGCCTTTGCCGAGAAATCAGAAGCCCTTCTCAGACAAGCGTTGGCAAAGGCCGGAGTCTCCGTTCCTCTGAAGATAGACCTCGAGTTGAACAAGTATGTGCAGGGCAGAGGAGAGAAGAAACTCGCATTCAAAGGCGGTATGGAGATAAAGGACCCTTACGGAGTTCAGGAGAAATTCTAGAAACGGTCGTAGGCAGATTTGCTGCAATATAAAAGGCATTCCCTCAGGAATGCCTTTTATATTGCGCTTGCTGGATGATTATCTACTTATTTCTTGCCGAGGATTGCGTCCTTCGCAGCCTTCGCCACGCGGAACTTCACAACTTTCTTGGCAGGGATCTTGATGACTGCGCCGGTCTGCGGGTTTCTGCCTTTTCTGGCTTTCCGCTGGACCAGTACAATCTTTCCGATGCCGGGAAGTGTGAAGGAGTTCTTGGCCTCCTTGTATGCAAGCTTTGCGATTTCATCAAGGATCATCGCTGCTTGCACTTTCTTGAGATCGGCCTTCTTCGCGATGTGGTCTGCGATCTGAGACTTTGTCATTGGCTTCGCCATTTTATCCTCCTCCTTGAATAAGATTTTTATATTATACCTAATTTTTTCGAGATTATCGAAGGATTTTGATAAGAGCGCCGCATCGATCACTGATCTGCAGCCGATTTTATTGCCATTCCCGCGTTGCCGTATTAATGATTATCGGCCGGGGTATATTAAAGCTGGTCTGAGACAACACTCGATCCTCCTATCTGAGTAATGCAGTCTGAAATTATTGGCTGACTCCATTTCATTGACAAATCCAAAGGTCCGTTGCTCCCGCAGACATCGGGAGTTGCAAGTGTAACGTGGTATTCAAGCAGCCGGCATACAAGTGAATAGCGCGTGCTAACCTGTTCATCCGACCGGACCGCACCCTAATAATCAGTTTTCTGCATTTTTTTCTTCTCGTTCAGGAATCTTCAGTCAATATTCATTAGTTCTTCACAATTTCTATAGTACAATTTA
>DATHCU010000352.1:0-2081 GCA_035319385.1 Thermodesulfovibrionales bacterium | reverse complement strand
CGCCTGATCCCGAAGACTGGAAGCGCGTCGATTTTCCGCTTGAGATTGCGGTCGAACTCACAAATTTTTGCAACCTGCGGTGTGTAATGTGCCCGGTACCCAACCTGAGGCGTAACCGGGGGTTCATTGACAGGCACATTTTCGAAGAGTTGGTCGGGCAACTAGTGAAGGAGTCCGGCTTCGTATTTTTGCCACAGGGGTTCGGCGAATCTCTCCTCCATCCCCAATGGAAGGAACTATTAAGGTTTGCACGCGGCAAGGAGATTCAACCCATTGCCATCCTGACAAACGGCATGCTTCTCAGCGGGGACAGAGCTGTTACCGCGGCGGAAAACGCTGATATCGTCATAGTAACTCTCGACGGGAGCAAGGCCGAGACATACGAGTCAGTCAGAGTGAACAGTAACTTCGAGCAGGTAACTCAGAATGTGAGCAATTTGCTGCTGAGGCGCGGCGATCTTGAACGTCCGCATTTCATCCTACGTATGATCAGGATGCAGGAAACAGAAAACGAAATCGATACATTTCGGATGCACTGGTCGAAAAAGATCGGCAAAGGGGATCTTATACAGATTTCCGATTGTATAGACTGGGCCGGCAATATCCGTTATCCGGGAGTCTGCGAAGGCAAGCCAGCAATGAAACGGCATCCGTGCAGAATGCTTTGGAAGAACCTGACCGTATATCATGACGGGCATGTTTCTCCGTGCTGCTACGATGCCGAGGGGGAATTGATCGTCGGGAGCGTACTAACGCAGGGCCTGAGAGAAATATGGGACGGTCCTTCCTTGGCCGGCATAAGAAAACTGCACCTTTCATCTCAATTTGAGAAGATACCGATCTGCTCCCGGTGCAGGAATTGGCAATAGATGAGAATAACATATGTGACTGAGGATACTGATCTCTGGGGCGGGATAAGCGTTGTTTTTCAGCAACTCGAGTTACTTTCAGACGCGGGGCACGATGCTTTCCTTACCACGCCTGCCCCAAAACCGGATTGGTATAATCTCAAGGTGCCTGTTTATAGAATCGAGAAGCTGGAAGCTTCTCTGATACCGTCCGCGGACATCATCGTTGCGACATCATGGAGGACGATAAAGCCGGTGGTTGAATCTGGGAAGGGGACACCTGTTCATCTCTGTCAGGGCTATGAAGGAGACTATAAAGAATTGGCCGATTCAAAGGCCTTTATTGACGAAGTCTATTCATACAGGATCCCAAAGCTCACAGTCGCACGCCACCTTGAAAAACTGCTGATTGACCGGTTCCGGGCCGAGACATATTTTATTGGACAGTTGCTGGACAAAGATATCTTTTATCCCGCAAGAGACGAGAAAGAAAGCGGAACGGATTTTTCTGATCTGTGGAAAAGAACTGTCTCGAAGTTCGGAACCCTATTTAACAAGGGGAGACAATATCGTGCACCTTTCACGATCCTGGTGGTGGGGCCGTTTGATGTGATCTTCAAGAATATTCCTTCGGCTCTCAAGGGGGTTTGGCTGGCCAAGGAGAGCATGAAACTGCCGGTCAGACTTATAAGAGCTTCTCAATTTCCTTTGTCCGATGAAGAAGTGAAGCTAATAAGACCGGATGCGTATTATTTTCATGTACCTCATGAATCTATGGGAGAAATCTATAGAAGAGCTGATCTCTTTGTTTCCACTTCTCTTGAAGCCGAGGGGTTCGGACTTCCTGCCCTTGAGGCGATGGGATGCGGGATACCTACTATTTTGAGCAATATATCCTCCTACACATCTTTTGATCATCCGCAGGATTATGCGTTGTTCGTCGATCCTTTCGACGCTAAAGCACTGGAAGATTCGATTTCGAGGCTTTTCCATGACAATTCCCTGAGAGAAAGCCTCGCAAAAAGGGGCCTGAGCGTGGCCGGGAACTTCACGAAGGAGAAGGTCGCCATCAGACTTGAAAACTCACTTACTGAAATACTCCGGGGAACAACTAACTGAGCGTGGCGGTCTTACAACTGAATTAGCCGATATAATTCCATTAGGGTCACCGGAGGTGCTCCTTCAATTCGTAAATCTCGTAGTGGGCGTCTATGGTATCTACTAGTTGATAGG